>VSPN01000011.1 GCA_009775355.1 Muribaculaceae bacterium | reverse complement strand
TTCATTTCTGGGATAAAATTTAGTGGGTGGTGTGGGATTGCCAACCGCAGGTTTCATCGTGGGTATTTCGACTTTGGAGAAATACCGGCTCCATGCAATGGCAAGGGTTTCGGGGCACAATCTTGGTTACAAGTGCCTCGGAACATACCTTGCCATGCACGTTTGTGCATCTGAACTGATAATGAGAATAGTGTAATCGGAACCCGCCTTGAATGTTGTACGCAATGTGTACGCAAACAGTGGCGGGACATAATATCGGTGCCGATTCATACCGATATTATAATGGTGCGCAGTCCTTGAAACGGCGGTCTATGAGAAAACGACCGTGTGTGTCGGCTCCCGCAGATATAACAATTCGGCGGGGTCGTTAAGTTTTTACCGTGAAAAAAGTGGGGAAAAGTTGGGCAACTTTGCAGAAAGGTTGGGAAGTGCCTGACAATCAGAAATCTTTTCTGACACAGCCGTCGTTCTACTTGCACAGAGGCTCAAATGCCGGAGGCGACAACGCCGAGACATTCGGGCGTTCAGACAAATGACCGTTCAAAGGTTCAATCAAATGTTTGTAGGTGTGTACGAACCTTTGTTTGCTTGTTTGTTTGAGCAATCAATCAAATGTTTGTTTGAATATCCGTTCTAACGCTCGTTTGAACAATCAATCAAACAATCAATCAAATGTCCGTTTGAGCATACGTTCTAACGCTTGTTTGAGCAATCAATCAAACGATCAATCAAATGTTTGTTTGATCATACGTTCTAACAATCATTTGAACAAACATTCAAACAAATATTCTAATGCCCCGTCTGTAAACAAGCCGATTCACGGAAACGGGGCAGCCTGACCCGGACACGGTTATCAAGCCGGGCGGAGAATGGTGGCGACACCAGATCAATTCAATTTCCAAATTTAATCCCATCCAATTATGAGCGATACAATCTATGTCGCCTTCGCTACCCAGAAGGGTGGCGCGGGCAAGTCCACCCTGACCGCTCTTGTGGCGAGTTATCTCCGCTACGTTGAAGGGGTGGAAGTCGCGGTCATAGACTGCGACAACACACAACACTCGATGAATGTCTATCGGGAACACGACCTGCTGGTTACAAACGAGAATCCCCGTCTCAAGCGCATCATGCACAAGTTCTACCTTACCCACAAAATCAAGCCTTATCAAATTCTTATGACCTCGCCGGGCGACGCGGTGAAAGTGGCGGAGGATTTTATAAAGGCGGGTAACAATCCGAAAGTGGTATTTTTCGACATCACGGGAACCATAAACAACCGTGATATTGTAACCCTAATCGCCAAGATGCACTACATCTTCGTGCCGATAACGACCGAAACCGGGGAAATGGCAAGTTCAATTTCATTCGCCAACAATGTCTATAACCGGATGATCACAACCGGCCAGTCAAGCATCCGGGAGATGCGCCTTGTCTGGAACAAGGTCAACTCACGCGACAAGCCCCGCCTGTGCGAGATTATCGACAACTACATGGAGAAACTGGGACTAAGCTCCCTCGACACCGTGCTTGTCAAAAGCAATAAATTCGAGAAGGACGGTATGGAGACCGGCAACGGGGCGATATTCCGCTCCACGATGCTCCCTCCCGACAAGCGTCTTCTGAAAGGTTCCAACCTTGAAGAACTGGTGAAGGAAATCCGTTCAATTATTAAGGTTTAGGCGTATGGCAAAGAAAAAGACCGATGAATTTGACGCCGACGGCTTCATCGAATCTGTAAGGGCTTCGTCCGTGCCGACATATCACACAGCTGCGGACAGTCAGGCACCAAATGCACCTCCTATAAAGGAGGACATAAGCCCAAGCCCCGAAACGTATGATGATTACGATGCTGAACGGGAGGCGAGATATTCTGAACTCAACATGACCGCAGATGAGATTGACTTCATAAAGAAATTCATCGCCGACGGCAGGTTCCGCAGGGTATCGCGCAACGGCAGGCAGGTTTTCATCAGGGAGCGGCACCTCTCCATGATCCTCGGCATACTCGGTATGCTCGATGAGGAAGCCAACATCTCAACCTATATAGATAAGGTGCTTACCGAACATTTCAGAAAATACTATCCCATCATTCAGGGCATATCCAAGAAATGCCCCTCAAAAATTCTATAATAAATGGTACATACAAAATTCTGTGACCTCCGTACCTGCAATAAGATGAAGGGTGCGGAACCGACCATAGCCCCTGACAACAAGAAAGTCAGGGCATATTCGGACAACTATCTGGCTCCGTCGAATGTCGGGGCGCGCAAGGGGATATTCGTTCCCCGCGAGCTGGTTAACAAGCTCTCCAAACTGGTATCCCTTTACGATGTCGAGGGTTTGACAATCGGTGCCTACGTCACCAACATCCTTGTCCGCCACCTTGTGGAAAACCGGGATGTAATCAACGAACTGTCCTCGCTGGGCGAGAAAACCGTGGAGCTATGACAGGCACTTCACTTTTCCTGCTCGGTGTGGTGGCTCTCTCAAATATCGGATTTTTAGCGTATCTCCTGCTTGACCGCAACAGGAAGATGCGTCCTCCGGCTGACAAACCGCCTGAAGATGCTCCCGCAGAGGATCCGCTCCCTCCGGCACCTGATACACCGACACCACGGTCGATGGTCGGCAAAAGCAAGTTCAACATAGATGATGAGCTTGAATCGCGCATAGACCGTCTGGTTGACAACGCTTTTGACCGCAACATACGCCGCATAAAACTGACTATGCTGGGCGATGTGCACCTGAACGATGTTGAGTTTGGCGATGAAAGCTCGGCAACGACAGCCGCCCCGACCGGGAATGAGATTCGGAAGGACAATCCTCCGATGCAGGAACAGCCCGTGAAAAATGCTCGCATGACACCGGAACAGGAAATGTCGGCGTTTGAGGATGTCCGCATCGAGGATGTGGAGCCGGATACTGTTTCAGCTCCGTCAGCGACAGGGGCGACGATGGAGGATATTGAGGAATCCATCAGTACAGCCGTCGATCCCGATGCCACTCCCGAAGATAAGGCAAAAGCCGGAAAGGTGCTTGAACCTCTCATGGATACCAACCTTATGGAAGGTCTTATGTCATACGAGGAAATCTACAAGGGCATACAGTCCTGTATGACTGAGCTGCTACGGGAGAATATCGCCGACAAACAGGCCCGGAAGCCTGACGGAAAGGGAAAGAAAGCTCAATCCGTTAAAAATCCAGCCCCGGAGAAACACACCTCCACTTTCAAAATCGCTGCCAACATAGATGATTTTGACCCTGCCGATTTATTGAGATAACCGGCAAAAAACACTAATCCGCGTCCGCAAGGACAAAATCCAAACTCAATTTATCAACCCGAAGTGTGGGCTGCTCCCGACTGTGGAGCTGTCGGGGGCTGCCTGTGCTTCAGAAACTGAAACAAAAAACATGAAAGAAACAATCAAGAATCTCAAAAACAGGTATCTGATTTTCAAATGCCGCCTTATGGTGGCGATCCTCGCCGGATTTCTCGGCGGACTGAGGGCTGCCGCTGCCGGTAACGGCATGGCGGGTATCAACGAGGCTACCTCTATGGTAACTTCATATTTCGACCCCGGCACTAAGCTGGTGTACGCCATTGGTGCCGTAGTGGGTCTTATCGGTGGCATCAAGGTCTATTCCAAGTGGTCGAGCGGAGACCCCGATACCAGCAAGACCGCCGCGTCGTGGTTTGGCGCGTGCATCTTCCTCATCGTCGCAGCCACTATCCTGCGCTCGTTCTTCCTCTAATCATATGAGCCAATGGCCGAGTATGCTATAAACAAGGGCATAGGACGGTCGGTGGAATACAAGGGTCTGAAGGCGCAGTACCTGTTCATCTTCGCAGGGGGACTGCTCGCCCTGTTCGTGGTGTTCGTCATCATGTATATAGCGGGCATATCCCAATGGATCTGCATCGGGTTCGGCGTTACTGCCGCCTCAGCCCTTGTCTGGCTCACCTTCCATCTTAATACAAAATACGGCGAATACGGTCTGATGAAACTCTCGGCTGTGAAATATCATCCCCGGTATATCATCAACCGTCTGCGCCTGAACCGCCTAATCAGAGTAAGAAAACAATGAGAAATACACTAAAAGCCACGACGCTGGAATCGAAGCTGCCATTGTTGGCGGTGGAACACGGCTGCATCATATCGAAGGATGCCGACATAACCGTCGCTTTCGAGGTTGCCCTGCCGGAGCTGTTCACTGTAACCTCTGCCGAATATGAGGCTATGCACGGCGCATGGTGCAAGGCAATCAAGGTGTTGCCGCACTACTCGGTGGTGCATAAGCAGGACTGGTTCATCAGTGAACGCTACAAGCCGGAATTACAGAAGGATGATTTGTCTTTTCTTGACAGGAGCTTTGAACGCCATTTCAATGAGCGTCCGTATCTTTCACACAGATGCTATCTGTTCCTGACAAAAACGACGAAAGAACGAGCGCGTCAGCAGAGCAACTTTTCAACGCTCTGCCGAGGTCGCCTTACACCGAAAGAACTGAATCACGAAATGGTGGTGAAGTTCATGGAGAGTGTCGAGCAGTTTGAGCGAATCATCAACGACACCGGCTATATCAGACTGCGCCGCCTGACAGATGATGAGATTGTCGGCACCGACGACAAATCCGGGCTTATCGAACGATATATGTCGCTTACTATGGAGGATGTTACCTGTCTGGAGGACATAGACCTTTCGGCACGACAAATGCGTATCGGCGACAAGATGCTGTGTCTGCACACGCTGTCAGACACGGACGATCTTCCGGCAAAGGTCAGCACCGACAACCGATATGAAAGGTTATCGACTGACCGGAGCGACTGCCGCCTTTCGTTTGCCAGTCCCGTCGGGTTGCTGTTACCATGCAATCATATCTACAACCAGTATATCCTGATTGACGACCATGACGAGAATCTGGCGAAGTTTGAAAAGACAGCCCGAAATATGAACTCGTTGAGCCGCTACTCACGCTCAAACGCCATCAATAAGGAGTGGATTGACCGCTATCTCAATGAGGCACACTCCTACGGACTGACCTCGGTCCGGGCCCATTTCAATGTTATGGCATGGAGCGATGATACCGAGGAACTGCGGCGCATCAAGAATGATGTCGGCGGTCAGTTGGCGACAATGGGTTGTATGCCCCGGCACAACACCATCGACTGCCCGACACTGTTCTGGTCGGCGATGCCGGGCAACGAGGCTGATTTTCCTGCCGAAGAATCGTTCTATACCTTCATCGAACCTGCGACGTGTTTCTTCACTGCCGAGACAAATTACCGTTCATCGTTATCTCCTTTCGGAATAAAGATGGTCGATAGACTGACAGGTAAACCGCTTCACCTTGACATATCAGACGAGCCGATGAAGCGTGGTATCACCACTAACCGCAACAAGTTCATACTTGGGCCGTCGGGTAGCGGAAAGTCATTCTTCACCAACCACCTCGTGCGCCAGTATTACGAGCAAAACACCCATATTCTGCTGATAGATACCGGCAACTCCTATGAAGGTTTGTGCAATCTTATCCACAACCGTACCCACGGCGAGGACGGTATCTATTACACCTACACGGAGGATAACCCAATATCTTTCAATCCATTTTACACGGACGACGGTGTTTTCGATGTGGAGAAGAAAGACTCTATCAAGACGCTGCTCCTTACGCTCTGGAAGTCAGAGGACGACAGAGTTACCAAAACGGAAAGCGGCGAACTTGGCTCTGCGTTGTCGATGTTCCTTGACAGGATGAGGACCGATAAAAATATCGTACCATGTTTCAACTCGTTTTACGAGTTTATGCGCGATGAATATCGTGCTGAAATGGCACAGCGTCCCATTCCCATCTACAAGCAGGATTTCGATGTAGATAATTTCCTGACAACCCTGCGCCAGTATTACCACGGAGGCCGGTATGATTTCCTGCTCAATTCCAAAGAAAACATTGACTTGCTCAACAAGCTGTTTGTGGTCTTTGAAATTGACGCGGTGAAGGATAACAAAGAATTATTCCCTGTGGTCACTATCATCATTATGGAGGCCTTCATTAACAAAATGAGGCGGTTGAAAGGTATCCGCAAGATGATGGTGGTGGAAGAAGCGTGGAAGGCTCTTTCTTCGGCGAATATGGCTGAATATCTGAGATATATGTTCAAGACCGTCCGAAAGTATTTCGGCGAGGCGGTTGTGGTAACGCAGGAGGTTGACGACATAATATCGTCGCCGATTGTCAAGGAAACCATCATCAACAACTCTGACTGCAAGATACTTCTCGACCAGAGAAAGTATATGAACCGCTTTGACCAGATACAGGAACTGTTGGGTCTGACGGACAAGGAGAAAGCGCAGATACTCAGTATCAATATGGCAATCAATCCTAACCGCCTGTATAAAGAGGTTTGGATTGGTCTTGGCGGAACGCAGTCAGCCGTATATGCTACGGAGGTATCTACCGAAGAATATTTATGTTACACCACCGAGGAAACGGAGAAGATTCAGGTACTGAACAAAGCCGCTCAACTCGGTGGCAGCATCGAGGCGGCGATAAAGATGCTTGCCAACGAGAGAAAGGAGGGTGCCACATGAAGATACCCAAAGTGTTCCACCCTATACTCGGAGTGCTGACAGGAACAATCCTATTTCTCGCCGGGATAGCGGTGTTGTCCGCAGTATTCGTGGCGACATATAAGCTGGTGCTATATGCCAGACCGTATGTTGTGGAGACCTTTTCAAACTTAGTCAATTATCTCTCACAATGGATGCCGTTATGAAAGTCCTTTATGTGCTATGGGTGATACTGGCGAGTATGGCAGTCGCCTTCATCGCCGCTATTACCTTCCCCTTGCTCCTGCTTTACATCGGAGTGAGAATAATCGGAGGCATGGTCTCCAAAATCAGATAACCACAAAAATATGATTAAAATAGAAATGCCCCTTCAAACCAAAGGTCGGTTGATTGCTGACCCTCGTTTTCAGCTTCTCGGTGAATGGGAAAGCTGTGAGGGCGCGCCTCACGATATTGAAATATCGGAACACGGTGGCCGCTTCTTTATCTTCTTCGGAGCCAACTATAATTCCGAGTTAGTAGAAAAATCGGAAATGTATCCTCTCCACTACGACAGGGAAAACGATGTATTCCACTTTTTCAAACGTGGAATACGGACAGAACTCCTGCCGGATCCGGACGGTTCGTTCCTCACAATCTATCCGAATGATTCTTATAAGAGGAAAGACGGCTCTTTTGAGGATTATTCAATGCACCTCACCGAGTGAATCCACACAATCAATAATCGCTATGGCTTTTGCCAAAGCAAAAATCCAAAGTCAAAATGAAACAACTGAAATTTCTATTTCCCCTTATCGCCCTGTGCCTACTGTTAGGTACGGGTAGGGCAAACGCCCAGTGGACGGTCATAGACCCGTCGAACATCGCCCAATCCATCGTAAATTCCTCAAAATCACTTGTGCAGGAATCAACGACCGCTCAAAATATGATTAACAACTTCAAGGAGACGGTCAAGATTTATCAGCAGGCGAAAAAGTATTACGATGCCCTGCAATCGGTAAATAACCTTGTCCGCGATGCCCGCAAGGTGCAGCAGACAGTCCTGATGTTAGGCGATATATCAGGCTACTATGTCAACAACTTCAAGAAGATGCTGACAGATCCGAATTTCACCAGCGCGGAACTCTCGGCAATAGCCTCCGGCTACACCCGGATTCTTGAAGAAGCCAACGGAGTATTGGGCGACTTGAAACAGGTGGTCAATATCACAACGCTCAGCATGACTGACAAAGACCGTATGGATGTCGTTGATAATTGCCACAAAGAGATGAAGCGTCTGAAGAACTTGACGGCATACTTCACCAACAAAAATATTTCCGTATCATACCTTAGAGCCAAGAAGAAAGCCGATACCCAGCGCGTCATAAGTCTCTATGGCGATGGCTCTGAAAAATACTGGTGATGCCTATGCTTTGCGCTATTGATTTCTCCAACCTCCACTCCATACTCCGGTCTCTGTATGATGAGATGATGCCCCTCTGCGGCGACATGGCTGGAGTGGCCCAGGGCATAGCCGGATTAGGCGCGTTGTTCTTTGTCGCCTACCGAATATGGCAGGCACTCGCAAGAGCCGAACCGATAGATGTGTTCCCGCTGCTTCGCCCGTTTGTAATCGGATTCTGCATCATGTTCTTTCCCACGGTCGTACTCGGTACCATCAATTCCGTTATGTCGCCAATTGTGCAAGGCACCGCCTCGATGCTCGAAGGCCAGACTCTTGACATGAAGAAGTACCGGGAGGAAAAGGACAGGCTGGAATACGAACAGATGATGAACGACCCATCAACCGCTTACCTCGTGGACGACGCCGAGTTTGACAGGCAGATTGATGAGTTGGGTGTGACGGAGATTGGCACCGCCGCCGGAATGTATATCGAGAGAGGTATGTACAAAGTGAAAAAGGCAATCCAGAATTTCTTCAGGGAATTATTGGAGATGCTCTTTCAGGCTGCCTCGCTCACGATAGACACGATAAGGACATTCTTCCTGATAGTGTTGGCGATACTCGGACCGATTTCCTTTGCCATATCAGTCTGGGACGGATTCCAAAACACTCTCGTCCAATGGATATGCCGCTACATTCAGACATATCTGTGGCTACCGGTCGCGGATTTGTTCTCCACAATCCTTGCGAAAATCCAAGTCCTGATGTTGCAGAACGACATTTCGGAACTGACTAATAATCCGAATGTTGACCTTGACGGGAGTAACACCGCTTATTGTATATTTATGGTGATTGGCATAATCGGCTACTTCACAATCCCCACTGTGGCAGGATGGATCATACAAGCCGGAGGCATGGGCAGTTACAACCGTTCCATCAACAACACCGCAATGACCGGAGGCTCGTGGGCCGGAAGTGTCGCAGGTGGCGTGGCCGGCAATGTCGCAGGGCGCGTCGGCAAACTCCTTAAATAGTATTCTGACACTATTCAAACACTGATTAAATGGAATTTAAGTCATTAAAAAACATCGAGACCTCTTTTCGGCAGATAAGGCTTTTCGGCATAATCATGGTGTCGCTCTGCGCTTTCATCGCAATCGGCTCCGTGGTGCTGTCGCTGAATTTCGCCGAAAAGCAGCGCGAGAAAATCTATGTCCTCGACAACGGCAAGTCGCTTATGCTCGCCTTGTCCCAGGACATGGAGCAGAACAGACCGGCGGAGGCGCGGGAACACGTGCGCCGCTTCCACGAACTGTTCTTCACCCTGTCGCCCGACAAGTCGGCGATTGAACACAACATCAACCGCGCCATGTCACTGGCCGACAGGAGTGCCTACAATTATTACTCCGATTATGTGGAGAAAGGATACTACAACCGCATCATCGCCGGAAACATCACACAGGTGCTTCAGGTGGATAGCATAGTCGCCGATTTCAACGACTATCCCTATCAGGTTAGAACCTATGCACGGCAGATGATTATCCGTCAGAGCAACGTGACCGAAAGGTCGCTGATTACACAATGCCGACTTTCTAATGTGTCGCGCTCCGACGACAATCCCAACGGCTTCATGATCGAGGGTCTGACAATCTTGGAGAACAAAGATTTGATAACCACAAAAAGAAACTTATCCCAATGAGCATAAAACAGAAAATCAACAACCTCGTGGCACCCTTATATAATAAGGTGTGGCACGCCCCGAAAGGGAAAATCAAAGAACGGGTGAAAAAGGCGTGCGACGACCTTCCCCGTAACCAGCGGCTGATGGTCGTTACAGTCCTGCTGTCAGCGTTCATCCTCACTGCCTTCTTCGTGTTCGGACACGCCTGCTACAAGATGGGTGCCGGCCACGCTCGGCAGGCGGTCGAGATAGAGCATATCAGGCAACTGGAACTTCCGAAGGATAATGCTCCCGATGTTTCATCTTATAACATAAGCCATGAAACTGATTGACGACCTCAAAACGAAGTTCACGCCCAAGACTGTGGCTGAACGGGAGCGGCTCAAACGCCTCACGGTCTATACACTCCTTATATTGTCCTTTCTTGTATGCCTGTGGATCATCTTCGCCCCAAGCAGCGAGGATGAGACGGCAAAAGGAAAGGCGAACATGGAGCTGCCAGACCAGACTTCCGCCGGTATGCCCGATACCAAACTGAAGGCATACGAACAGGAACAGGCGCAGAAAGAGAAGTCGCGCAACGACAGCACAATCAACGCCGTATCGCTCCAGCTCGACACGGTTACTGCCCCGGCAACGCCGACAGTCCCCGATGAAATCCAGAACTCTGCGGCGGCATACCAGCAGGCGCAGGCATCGTTACAGGATTTTTATGTGCCTGACTACAATGAATCGGCGCAGGTGGCCGAATTGCAGGCACGGATTGATGAGCTGGAGATGCAGAATGCTATGGCACAACAGCAGACCCGACAACCCAACGAGATGGAACTGCTTGAAAGGTCTTATCAGTTGGCGGCGCAGTATATGGGCAATGGCAACAATGTCAACGGCCAGGCACCTCCGGCACAATCCGAAGAGAAAGGTAAACGCAATGTACAGCCGATGCAGAACGTGACCCACAATGTCGTATCGACTTTAAGTGCCGCCACAAACGACCGTGGCTTCAACACCTCTGTCGGCATAAAACGCTCGGCAGGTAGGAACACAATCGCCGCTGTCATAGCCGGAGACCAGTCGGTAACCAACGGGCAGTCCGTAAAGCTGCGGACAACCGAACCAATGTGGATCGGAAACAGGCTCATCCCTCGCCAGACTACGCTGACGGGACTGGCAAGGTTGCAGGACGAGCGTCTGGAAATCGAGATTACCTCGGTGGAAACCGGAGGCTCTATATATGAAGTTGAGCTGAAAGTGTATGATTCCGATGGTCAGGAGGGTATAAATATCCCCAACTCGATGGAATCTGACGCACTTCACGAAATCGGAGCCAATATGGGCAGCACGATGGGCAGCTCAATCAACATCTCAACCGATGCCGGTGCGCAGATTGTCTCCGATGTGGGCCGTGGGCTTATCAACGGTGTAAGCCAATATCTCACAAAGAAGATGCGGACTGTCAAAGTACATCTGAAATCCGGGTACCGCGTAATGCTTTACCAGCCGGAAAACAATTAAACCACTTAAATCCAACGTAAAAATGAAACTGAAAAAAATTATTCTTTCAGCCATCGCCGTCATAGGCATGGCAACCTCCGCCTTCGCAAAAGGCAAAAAGACAGCCAATAGTGCCGATAACAACGTGTCGCCTGACACTGAACAGGTTGCCGAACACGACCACAATGTGTACGGCTCCAACTACACCGACGGCGACAAGTTTGATGGTCTGACCCGAAAAGTCGGCTTCGACCGGATGATTCCACCTCACGCTCTGGAAGTATGCTATGAGAAGACTACGCACATCATTTTCCCGGCAGAAATCACCTATGTGGATTTGGGCAATGAAAACCTTGTCGCCGGACTTGCTGACGGTGCGAAGAACGTGCTGCGTGTGAAATCCGCCTTCAAGTCCTTCAAGCAGGAAACAAACCTGTCGGTAATCACGGAGGATGGCAGCTATTATACGTTTAACGTGAAATTCGCCAAAGAGCCGCTGTTGCTCAGTATCGAGATGACAGACTTTCTCCACGACGGAGAATCGGTGAATCGTCCCAACAACGCGCAGGAGATATACTTGGAGCGTCTTGGCTCTGAATCGCCCATGCTTGTCAAGCTGATTATGAAATCAATCTATAAGCAGAACAAGCGTGAAATCAAGCATATAGGCTCAAAGCGTTTCGGGGTACAGTTCCTTCTGAAATCCATCTATGCCAACAACGGACTTCTCTACTTTCATACCGAGTTGAAAAACACCTCCAACATTCCTTTCGACATAGATTTTGTATCGTTCAAGATTGTGGATAAGAAGGTTATCAAGCGAACCGCCATGCAGGAGCAGGTGTTGGAGCCGCTGCGCGCCCAAAACTATGTAGTGGTCGTTCCGGCAAAATCCTCGGAGCGCACTGTGTTCGCTCTGGAAAAATTCACAATTCCCGACGATAAGCACCTTGTGATCGAGGTCGCCGAGAAGGACGGTGGCAGACACCAGTCCTTCGTGGTGGAGAACGAGGATATTGTAAGAGCAAACGTAATCGACGAACTTTCAATTCAGTAACCCATGAGAAAAGCGATGATGATAATCGCTGCCATGCTTGCCCTCTGCGGAGGGCAGGCAATGGCCCAGCGATGCCTCCCCGGTATGTCAGCCGTGGAAATAAAGACGGATATGACAGACGGTTTTTATACCGGCAGTTCCCGTGACTGCGGCTATTCCTTCGGCGTGTATTACTCGGTGTTCAAAGGTGGCGCGAACACATGGAGCTTCGGCGGCGAGTATCTCCAGACCTATAAACCTTACGCCGAAAAGGGACGCATCCCCGTGGCGCAGTTCACGGCGGAGGCGGGATATAACCTACACCTTGTCAGCGACTATTCCCAGACATTCCACCTCTATGGCGGTGTGTCGGCTCTCGGAGGCTACGAAACGGTAAACTGGGGCAAACACATCCTGTCCGACGGCTCCACGCTCCACAACGGCGACGCCTTCATCTATGGCGGTGCGCTCACTCTGCAAGCTGATTTCTATCTCTCTGATAAAATCGCGCTGACAGCCAACGTAAAGGAGCGTTTTGTATTCGGCAACACAATCGGGCATTTCCATACGCAGTATGGTGTCGGCGTCAAATTCATAATCGAGTGAGCTATGGGTATCAAAGTATTCGACCTTGACATACACAATCTGCCTCTCGCGGATTTCATGCGGGCTATGGGCTATGAGCCGACAGCCCGCGACGGCAACCGGCTGACATACGACAGTCCGTATTCCTCTGACGATTCCATCGTCGTGGATACCGAAAAGAACGGCTGGTACGACAAACAGGAGCCGGAGAAATGCTACGGTGGAATTTATGATCTTGCCTATGAGATAACCGGCAGTTGCAATCGCTCGGAATTAAATCTTTTCATCGCCGCCGAGATGAAAAAGATTATGGATTTCAAATGCTACGAGGTTCTGGGTAACGGTGAAAGTCCCAATGCTGATATGATACTGGCAATGCTTGTCAAGAACAAAGATGGCAAAAGAGCCGATGCCAAGCAGGAGCAGCCGAAGGAGGAAACCCGGAAGCCGAAGCCCGGACGCAAAATGCGCTTTTAGCCTATGGATATAGACGCTATCAAAGGAATATCCCTTGTAGATTTTCTGCACCGCCTCGGCTACGATCCGACCGGACGCGACAGCAAAGGTCTGTGGTTTTATGCGCCGTACCGCAACGAAAGAAAGCCGTCGTTTCATGTAAATCCGCGCAAAAATGTATGGTTCGATTTCGGTACGGGCGAAGGCGGCGACATCTTCACACTCGCCGGGGTATTGTCGGGCAAGACCGATTTCGTTGAGCAGGCACGGTATATTGCCGAAAAGATGAATATGCCTGTGGCAGACCCATACAAACCGATGCCGTTTGTTGAGGAACCGACATTCGAGAACCTTGAAATATCCCGTCTGGAGTCGCCGGCGTTACTCCGCTATCTGTCAGAGCGAGGGATACCGAAAGAGATTGCACAACGCTACTGCGTGCAGGTGGACTATGAGTTTCACGGCAAACACTATTACGCCATCGGCTTTGAGAACAACGACCACGGATTTGAGCTTCGGAATCCCTTTTTTAAGGGGAGTTATCCACCAAAGAGCATTACACGCATATCCGGCGGCAATCCGCGCTGCAACGTGTTCGAGGGCTTCATAGACTTTCTTTCGGCTGAACGCCTCGGCTACAACGACGGCAACGACAGTGTTGTGCTTAATTCCGTTGCTAATGTCGGCAAGGCGATCCCGGTTCTTGCGGAATACCCGCTGATACTGTGCTATCTTGACAACGACACCGCCGGGCGTGCCGCAGTCGCCAGACTGCGCCGCGAGTTCGGCGACAGAGTGAGCGACAAATCCGCGCTCTATCCCGACCACAAGGATCTGAACGACTATCTGCAATCGCTCACACCCAAGAGAACTTCAAAATTGAAACTCTAAAAAACCAGACACGAAAATGAAAAAATCCAATAAAAAATCATTCGGCTTAATCGCCTTCCTCACCCTCGTAATCGCTGCCGTGTGCAGCCTCACATCCTGTTCCGACGACCTCGATGTTCAGCAGTCCTATCCGTTCACGGTGGAAGTGATGCCCTACGCTGACAAAATCATGCAGGGGCAGACCGTTGAGCTGCGCTTCGAGATTAAGCCGGAGGGCAACTACACCAACACCCTCTACACAATCCGCTATTTCCAGTATGACGGCGAAGGCACTCTCAAACTCGTCGATGGCCCAGTGCTGGTAAATAACGACCGTGTTCTTCTTGAAAACAAGACATTCCGGCTCAACTACACCGCCAAGAGTGCCGATGCCCATAAATTCCTCGTGGTTGTTGAGGACAATTTCGGCTCGACACCGTGGGAGCAGACCTTCGAGTTCAACAGTAAGGACAGCGATGATGAAGGCGGCACAATCATCGGTCCGGTTGTCGGCCCCGTAACCCCGGTTATCCGATGAGAAAAATTCTGATATTCCTTATGGCGATAGTGGCGTTTACCGCCACTTCGCCGGCTTTCGCCGCGAAAAAGTCAATAATGGAATTGCCTCCGTATGAGAGAGCTGTTCTGATTATCAAGCACCATGAGACGCTGCATGATTCTCGCCGGCACTGGCCATATCTGGGTTATGGTCATAGAAAACTCCCCGGTGAAAAATATTTCCGTGGATATAAGATGAGTGAGCGGGAGGCTGATGCGCTTCTACGCAAAGATCTCAATAAGTTTATCGGTATCTTCAACGACCTCGAACCGAGGGATGCACTGCTTTTGGGAGTGCTGTCCTATAATATCGGACCGGGCGCGGTAAAGAAAAGCTCGGTATATCGGAAACTGAAAGCCGGAGACCGCAATATATTCAAAGCCTACACTGCCCACTGCCGCTATAAAGGCAAATTCCATAAGCAGTTACACCAGCGGAGAATTATGGAATTTATGGTATTATTCCAGAAATAATCTGATTTGCGATAGCAATTATCATGCGCCAATGCCGCCTGTGGCGGCCGAAATTTTTGGCAAAATCAATGGAGCGACTTCATCACGAGGTCGCTCCACTTGCTATATTACGACTTGGCAAATATTATTTCTTTTTGTTCAGCCATTCATCACGGCGTTGTCTGCACTCTTTGAGAGTATCAGCCACGCAGGAATACAATTCTCCGTCAGTGTGGCGATAGTCATATTGGTAATGCTTTTTTCGCCTTGTGCGGTATCCGGTGTAAAACACCTCGTATTGTTCAGTGCCGGGAGTGGTGGTTGTACTCACTCCGTTGGCGGTCATTTTCGTTGCCATATCTCTTACGTTTTAGAATTTTACAAATATCATACGCTGTTCAAAAGTCTGTTCAGGGTCGCTGACCTTGCGCTGTTTTACCCAAAAGTGATGTTTGCCAAAGCCATACACGAAGTATCTGTCAAGGTCGCTGCGAAGGGCATATGCCGAGATTGTTTCCCGCAATTCCTTTTCGTCTTTCGTAAGCAATATGCGGTTTATCAGTTCAAGGACTGTTTCACGCACCTTGTTGTCAAAATCAAATATAAGACTTTCAATTATTACATTCATAATGGGTGGGGATTATGACCACCGCCATATTTCGGGCGGTGGTCGGGTTAAACTTTAGGCGGTCATTCTCTCCTTGATGAGTCGGGCGTTTGAGTTCACAAGGTCGATGATGCGGTCGTGATACTCGGTGTCCTTGTTATATTTGCCGTGGCACTGCACAACTTTGAGGGTCTGCAAGTCAACCTCTACCGTCTCTATTATGGTATCGCCAATCCTTGCCGACAATACCAGCGTGTTCTTTTTGAGGTAGTAGGAAGATGAGAATACGCAGATGTGCTGGGAGTTACCCTCTTGGCAGTATTCCTCTATGCTCTCAAGCACCTTCACCGATATTTCATTGTCGGAGATTACCAGACCGAAGAATTTGGATTTTAGAGCCTTGAACTGTTCCTCGTTCTCTTTCTCTCGGAGCAGTCTTTCCTCGGCTCTCCTGCGGTCGGCTTCCTCGCGCTCCTTTCTGCGTCTGTCCTCTATCATTCGGCTCAATCCGTCGTGCGCCTCCATGAAATCTTCGGGGCAGATGTTCTTGGGATTGCGTAGGTCTTTGCCGAGGTTCTTCAGCATCCGCAGATAATCGCACCACATTCCGATGTTGTTGATATGATAGCGGTGGCGTTTGGCGATAAGGTACGATGCCCAAAATTCATCCGCATTGTCGGGATTGGCAATAAAGTATTTCATTTCCTCAATCTCTCCGGCTTTCAGCAGTGTTTCCATTCTTGGGTCTGCAAGCAGAGCCTTGAAAAGTCTGACGGGTGATATGCCGTGGAAATCACCCTTGAAGCCGTTGCGTTTGAGCTGGGGTATTACCTTAATTCTCGGATAGACATCGCTCCATGCGACAACATCATCATACAGTGAGTTGTGCGGGCGTATCTCCATTTCGCTCCAATAAGACCAGCAGTCGCAGTAATGGAAAGTAAATCCACGGAGCAGAGCCATGTCGGTAACTTTACCTTCCGGAGAAATCCACCTTTGCACGACCTCCTGACAATAGAGTTGTCTGACCTCTCCCTTACGGCTTTCGCTCGTTATCTGCGACACACGGATTACTTGAAAACCCTTGTGCGCTGTTATGATGCTGAAATATGCGGTTTCCTTATGGGTGCGTTTGCGGGTGTCCTTCACTTTCAGTTCAGTTCCGCAGTGAGGGCATTTGCAACCTGCGACAGTGTCGCAAAGATTGCCTTTCTCGCCTTTCCAAACGTGTCCGCAGTCGGAGCAGGTCATTGTTCCGCTATTGGTGCGATAGGCGAAATGCTCAAAGCAGTGGCGGTATGCCCATTTCTCTTGTGTGGCGGTTATGGGGCGCAGTGTGGCGGATAGCCTTGCCACTTGCTTTTGTAATGCTGTCCTGGGTTTCATAGCCGTAATGTTTTAGAGGTCAAAAAGACTGGGTTGTGCGACTTGGGGATTGTTCTCGGTGGTTTTCTTTTCGGTGGTCTTGGGTCTGCGCATTTTAGCCATTTCCTCATCACGGAGTTTGTTGATGGCGTCCTGCCGTGCCTGTTCCTTTTCTTCCTCGGTGAGTTCTACCGTATGGTTTACCACCACTTTGCAGTTGATTGGGTTGCCGACCTCAATCTCGCTTTCCTCCCAAAAGTGCTTATCACAAGTTTTGATAACCATTTTTATCCCAAGTAGTATAATATCAAAAGTGGGGAATGAGAGAAATGAATAATTACCTATTGTCAAGTATATTAATGGGATTCTTTTGATAACTTACTTTTGATAATGATTTATCTTTGCACGTCGTTTAATCAATAATAAAACCGATGCAAACAAAATTATTATCAAATCTCATCAAAGAGTGCGTGGCACTCATGAGGGATGTCGGTTATTCTGAGAAGACCATATCTACCTACATGGAGATATGGGAATCAAAGGTAAAGCCATTCCTCAGCCAGATGGGGACAGAGGATTATTCTCCCCAGTTAGGAGAAACGTTCCTCTTGTCTCTGCCAGAAGATGTGATGCTGTGTTATAACAGAATACGACGATGCGTCACGATTTTGGACACTGTGTTTAAGACTGGAAAGATAAGCCGGTATGTTCCTAAAAAGCAAGAGTTTGATTTCAACGGAGAGATTGGGTTTTTGTTTAGAGAAGTTATTGCATACAAAGAGCGTATGCGCACTTCCAATAGTACTGTTGATGGCTATAAGCGCATTCTTGGACGGCTTCATACTTTTCTCAGATTTAATTCTGTAATGAAAGTTGAGGACATAAGTGATAAACTTCTTTTGGAGTTCGTCAATTCAAGTCAGATTAATCCGAGTCACCGATTTACTGTTATAAGAGGTCTTTGTAGGTATCTTGTAGACAATAATCTAAAGCCATCATATTTTGGCTCTTTGGTTAAAGGTTATCGATTCCCCGTTCGTGAAAAGTTGCCGTCAGTATATACGACGGAAGAAATAATTGCTATAAAGAACGCCATAAATGTCAACAAACTGGGAGGCAGAAGACTCTTGGCAGCATTTCTTTTGGGATCGTGTTTGGGACTCAGACGATCGGATATTGTCAATCTTCGTTGTGAGGACATAGATTGGGTACATAATACAATTACTTTAGTTCAAAAGAAAACACGAAAAAGGGTTGAGTTGCCTCTGCTGCATGAAGTTGGTAACGCGATAATTGATTATTATCGCAATGAGCGTAATAATCAATGTAAAGACAATCATGTGTTTCTCACTCTAAGTACTCCATATGAAGGTATGTCCGTTGATAGCTTAAACGCCGCCCTGCAATCGGCGATTAAAAGTTCAAATGTAAATGTTGAACGCCGACACCATGGAATGCATTCAATGCGCCATTCCCTGGCCACACGCTTGCTAAAGGATGAAAACTCGCTCCCACTAATAGGAGAGGTTTTGGGACATATGTCATATAACTCAACTAAAGCCTATCTT
Organism: Muribaculaceae bacterium; assembly: GCA_009775355.1. Classification (GTDB taxonomy): domain Bacteria; phylum Bacteroidota; class Bacteroidia; order Bacteroidales; family Muribaculaceae; genus Lepagella. The sequence continues at coordinate 31,583 of VSPN01000011.1, read as the reverse complement.
AAGGTCGACATTGAAGGCCTAAAGAAGTGCCTTCTTCCAGTTCCACATGTTCCGGAAGAATTTTATACACAGAACGGAGGTATCTTTTATGAATGATAAGATTCTAACTTTCAATAGTATATTTGCACCATCCATAGATGAGTATCTCGCAGTAAAACAGCAACAAAACACCAACGTAAGGGCGATAATAACAGTAATGAAAGAGCTGGACAAATTGCCGTTGGTTAGACATATAGAACTGCCAGTAATCACCAAAGAGATTTTCATGCAATGGAAATCCCTCTATGCTGATGGGGAAGGCCGGACAGCATATGCAAAAATCGGCATCTTTCGTAGATTCGCCCAATTCCTCTGCCAAATTGGATATGCATCCTTCATTCCTCCTATGCGTAAGCGTTTGCCATCCTCGTATGTTCCCAGAATATACTCAGAAAAGGAGATTTCAGACATATTCAGGGTCATAGATTCAACAGCACTGACAATTCATCATAACACTACTTGCCTTATCTGTCTACCTACAATATTTAGATTTTTGTATTATTGTGGTGCTCGAGTAGGTGAAGTTCTTGAAATAAAGAATGGCGACGTAAATCTGGAAAAAGGCTTTATAACTCTAAAAAAGACAAAGAACCGCAAATATAGGGTTATTCCTCTTAACGACCAGATGAAGGAGATAATCACTACTTATCTCCACTACAGAGACAAAATGCCGATTCCAGATATCACTTCCCCGGATAATTATCTATTCACCAATCATCGCGGTGAAAAGATTACGGCAACTGCAATTTATGTACGTTTCAAACAGACTCTCGAAAAGTGTGGTATAAATCATGTAGGTCATCAGCAAGGTCCACGGTTACACGACCTTCGCCATACCTTTGCTGTTCATTCGGTATACCATATGGTGCAAAACGGTCTGGATATATATACGGCTTGGCCCATCTTATCCACGTTATTGGGTCATCATGATATATACTCGACCGAGCATTACATCAGATTGACCTTGGAGGTCTATCCGGACCTTTACAAAACTATTGGTAACAAACTGGATTCGATTTTCCCAAACATCTCCGAATATGAAGAAGCAAAGAACTGAAAACAATGACTTGGCTCAACTGGTCAGCGAGTTTTTTGAGTCATATCTTCCAAAAGAGAGAGGCGTAAGCAAACATACAGTTCGGAGTTACAGCAATACATTCCTAAACCTGTATAAATTCTTCAAGGAAACCAAGGAGATCCCAGCCCATAAACTGACAGTTACAAACCTTTCTCGGGAAAGTATTATTGATTACCTCAATTGGCTGGAGGAATCAGAAAATAATACGATATCGACACGTAATGCAAGACTTGCGGGCATAAAAGCGTTCTGTCAATTTGCTCAATACAAAGATATTAGTCAAATATCGCGTTGGCAGAAAATACTTTCACTTAAATCCAAAAGAACAGATCGGCCAATAGTGTCATTCCTTACACAGGAAGGCATGAAGACTCTTTTATCAGCTGTGCCTACAGATACAGTCCAAGGAAGACGCCATCTGGCACTCCTTGCATTTATGTATGACACCGGAGCAAGAGCATCCGAAATTATTAATTTTGCACCAATCTCACTAAATCTAACTAAGCCGTATCATATTGTGCTGTTTGGTAAGGGAAGGAAGAAACGTATCGTTCCCATAAATGACAGAATGGTGGAAATCCTTAAAGCCTATATGTATGATCGACATATAGAAATAGGTAGCACGGACAAGCAACCATTGTTTGTGAATAATCATGGCAGGAAGTTAACAACAGCGGGGTTAAGTCACATAATAAAAATGTATGCAGACTTGGTGCGGGAAGAACATCCGGATTTAATTCCCGAACGGTTGTCTCCACACTCCTTCCGTCATTCAAAGGCGACCCATTTACTTCAAGCCGGTCTTAATATCATTTATGTACGAGATTTTCTCGGGCATTCTTCAATAAAGACAACAGAAGTGTATGTACGGTTAGATAGCGAACAAAAACGAAAGGCTTTAGAGGCAGCTGCGAGTGAAATTGTGCCCACTTCGGGTAATGGACAAGATTGGAACAAGGATGAAGACCTTATAAAATGGCTTAAGAGTCTCGGTAGATAATCACAAGTAGGATTAGAAAGTAGCATTGTAATCGACTGTGTTGCAATGCTACTGATATTTTACTTTTGATCTTACACTACTTGGGATAATAGTGTACTGCCATTCCGAAGATTTCATCATCTGCAAAGCCGTTGCAACCGCTTTTCTGCACTTGGTTGATGATGTATGTAACGCAGTCCTCTACCGATTTAGAGGGGTTCGCAAAGCGGATGGCGAACAGAGCGTCATTATCGGCTCTCTTTTCAAGATAAGCCTTGATTGTGTCGTTGAAGGCTCGTGTGCCTCGGTTTTCTCTTGTGGTTGCCATAGTCGTAAATATTTTCAGAGTGTTAAAATCCAATAGATTGCCCCGATTGCGGTAAGGATTGAAATGAGCCAGCCTATTCCTCTCAGTATGGGTTTTGCTATCGCCCACAACGCTATCCCGATAACCGCCCCGATAATGATTGCCACCGCCTTGACCGCCCTTGTAATCATGCGGTAATGATAGGAGGATTGGCGAGCTTGCCTTGACCTAATATCTTTATGTTTTCCTGTGGCTTTCATATCGGTGGGAGCTTTTTTTTTAACCATGCGTCCAAAGACAGTGTGGTTGTATGAGTTGCTTGACACCTGAAAGGCGTGGGGCGGCAAAAGAGGGATGTTCGGGCCTTGACATAAAAAATACGAGTGCAAAATGAAGTATTCGCCGGAGCTTGCGCAGGCAAATACCATTTTGTGTCTGGAGATTTTTTATGCCAAAGCCAGAAGAATATCCCTCCGCCACACGTTAGGTTAAGGCAAGCAACTCGTACTGACCCACTTGTTGACGGTACGCCTTGTTGAATAGGCTCCCCCGGATGAAAGCCCATGAAAACATAAATCGTCGCTGCCCCGACGGTGGCAGCGATGGACTGTAACACTGAAAAAAAAGAAAACCGGTGCAGCCCCGATAAAAAAGAAGTGTGCCGCAATGATGTGGATCTGAAAGGCCCGTCATTGCGACACTGTTCTTTTAGGTGGATGCTGTTCAAGCGATGAGTGAGGGGGCGGTCGTAAAAGTCCTTATCCGGCAATGCGCCCCGGAACACGGACGGCAGCCATTCAGTCTTATGGTGACGGCAGCGTCTCCGATGCCATTCATAAGGCGATGGCCGTTGTCGGTGTTCAGCATTGCCCATAGGCGTGAGGCGGTCAACAGATTTCAGTGGACTTGTCCACCGTAATATGTTGACGGCATATCGCCGCAGACACGGAAGACCGCCCCGTCTCTCACCGCTTTGGAGTAAAATAAATGCGGAGAATAATCCCTTCAACACTGGGTTATTCTCCGCTATTTTTGTTTAGGTAGGTTATGGTTGTGTTATACTTGTGGCATCTTGAATATTACCAAATCAGGACTTAGACGCCCCATTTCAGCAGAAAGTGTTTCCGGGAGGAATTTAGCGTACACTTTCTCAGTAACATCTGTGCTTGCATGACCAAGTAGGCGGCTGACAACAGTCATAGACAATCCTTTATTGAGTGCAAGAACTGCAAATGTATGGCGCGCAACGTGCATTGTCAAGCTGAAGTTGAGTTCAAGTTTCTCTCCAACAACATTAAGCGATTGGTTAATGCACTTTGTCGCACTGTTCCTGGCGCGATACAATTCTTCCTCATTATCAATGTCCAGATTCTCCTTGACTAAATCAAATACATATTTGGTATCCGGGCGTTTTTCCTTCCATTTCTTCAGTATTTCTATGGCGGATTCAGACAGAGGTATTACATGGCGTTTATTTGTTTTTACCATGACCTTGCGCAGTTCCTTCTTGTCAAAGTCCAAGTGGCCCCATTGAAGGGTCATCACATCTACAACACGCAGTCCGCAGGCGTGAAATGCGAATAAGAACATTTCTATGAACTCTTTGCGGCGCGGTTCTGTATCGTTTTTATAAAACTCCAGTAGTTTTAAGAATTCTTCTTGACTTAGGCTCTTGCCGTCAAATTCCTTCTCATCAATAGATAAGGATACTTTGGGAGCAATTCTCATGTCCTGTATTCGGGCATTGATAGCAACATCTATCATTCGTAGTTCCGTAGCATAGGCACAGGCTTTTAGAATCGGTGTAAGTGAATGATTGATAGTTGCATCACTGTTTTGTTTGACCTCTCTACGCCAAGTGATATACTCATCTACGAGTTCTACTGATATTTCTCCTACATAAATACTGTCGTTTTTGTAGGTGCCACGTTTAGTTGAGCGTAAGAATTCCTGAAACATATTCATTCCGCTCTTTCCATTCATATAGCGGCTTCGACCTATTCTGTTACGAGAATAGTCTGAGTCCAATCGTTCAAGAGCAAACTCAACAAAATCCTTGCCTTTATCCTCCCTGATGACAGGCTTATCAGCGAGAAAGTCATTTATGAGTTGAACGGTAATCTGATTCGGGAATTTCTGAGAATACTCCGCTAATAAACCATCTATTCTATCAACTCGGTTAAGCAGAACGCCATTTATCCGGTTAGCTTCGGGGCCGTAAGATGATTTTACACCGCCGCGCCCCTTATTGAGCTTTTCGTTCCAATCACCAACCTTGACAAATATGTTCATGCCCTTTCTTACGATCTGTCTATTCCAAGTATATTCCAGTTCGACAAGATAAGGCTTATTGTTGTCAACAGCCCCACGGATGCGGAGCCTGTATTTTCCCAAAGGGTATAGTCGTTTTGGTCTTCCCATAATGGAGAGATGTTTTTGGAGTTAAAAATGCCGGTTTATGTAATACTCACAAACCACTGCAAAGGTAATGAATTTTAGCCAAACAAACTCAATATTTCCTCCAAAAAATCGGATTTTAGCCAAACAAACCGCACCATTTAAGGCTATAAAACACCAATGGCCAAACAAATTATATTTTGCTTGACCATTGATTATCAGGTATTTACGTTTAAAATTCTTCTTAATACTCGTCCTCGTTGAAGAAGAAGTCATCTTTGCTGGGATAGTCAGGCCAGATATCTTCAATCGATTCGTAGATCTCACCTTCGTCTTCTATCTCCTGGAGGTTCTCGATCACTTCGAGCGGAGCGCCCGATCGCATTGCGAAGTCGATTAGCTCCTCTTTCGTGGCGGGCCACGGCGCGTCTTCAAGCTTTGACGCAAGTTCCAATGTCCAATACATATCTTTTCTTTTTTATATTAATTTCTTTCCGCACCGATCCGCAACGCATTCCGGCTGTCCAGATGCAAGGCATCAGCCACACTCCGGTCTAACCCTCTTTTCTGCAAACGGATAAGCGGCACTTATTGTTCTTTTTTTGCAAACGCGCCTGATGGCGTTTTATTTTTTCCACACTACCTCTTCTTCCCACTTGAGGAAATTAAAATATCTGGCTGCTATGAAAAGATAGTCCGACAGGCGGTTTATATAGGTGATTACGGCCGGATCAACATATTCCTCATCCGACAGGTCGAGCAGCCGGCGCTCTGCGCGTCTGCACACCGTCCGCGCCACATGCGCTTCCGATGCCAGAACGCATCCTCCCGGCAAAACAAACGCCCGGATTTTCGGCGTCTGCTCATCGAGCGCGTCTATCCAGTCTTCGAGCGTCTGCATGACTCCGCCTCCAAGCGAGCCGCAACACGGCGTCTCTCCATCTCCGACAGCAGTTGCCAGATATGAACCGATATTGAACAGCTCGTTCTGAACCTCCATGATCTGGCCTTTCACCTCCGAAGGGCATTCCGGATCTGACGCAATGCGCCCCAGACATGACGAGAGTTCATCGACAGTACCGTAGGCCTCAAGCCTGGCTGAGTTCTTTTTCACACGTTCTCCGCCGACAAGAGATGTTGTCCCGTTATCGCCCGTGCGGGTATACAACTGACTTTTCATGGTCATTATTCCTATTATTTCGTTATTGATTGCCGCAGACTGCCCGAAAGATCGACACGGAACGCGGTTTCGGGCCGGATTTGCTATCTGTCTAACGCCCGAGTTTCTGAATTGTTGCGGAGAGACTCTATATCCCTGCCTGCTGGAGTCTGGAATATTCTCAATCCGAACTCTCCGACCACTGCATATATATGGTCGAATATGTCGGCCTGTATCCGCTCGAAATCCTTCCAGACTGTGGTGCGTATGAAGAAATAGAGCTGCACCGGAAGGCCCGACGGAGTCTGTTCCATCTGACGCACCATATACAGCATCGAGCGGTTCACCTCCTCATGCTCCTCCAGATAATTCTCAAGATAATGCTGGAAGAGAGTCAGATTGACCTGCATGCAGCCTTCATCTTCACCGGAATACGGTTCTGCAGCAAACCCTTTGCTTCTAAGCTTCCGCAGTTCGGCCCCGCTGCAGAAGCGCACACTGTTGACATCTATATATATGACACGTTCCACACGTCGGCCGCCCGAGCGGCGCATGGGCTGATAATTGCGGAACGAGTCGGAAACAAGAGCATAGGGAGGTATCGTCGAGACCGAGTTGTCCCAGTTGCGAATCTTGACCGTTGTGAGCGACACATCCTCCACCTCGCCGTTCGCGCCGTGTTTCTCAGCCACAATCCAGTCTCCCTTGTGAAGCATTTTGTTGGCCGTGAGCTGGACGGAGGCCACAAGCCCCATTATCGTGTCCTTGAAGACGAGCATCAGGATCGCAGCCGATGCCCCGAGGGCAGTGAGAATGGCCGCAGGCTCCCTGCCGATAAGTATGCTTATGCCGACAATTATACCGAGACCTATCGCCAGAAGTTTCAGCATCTGAAATATACCTTTGACCGCGTATGGGCGTGTGCGTCTGCGTGCCGACATAGCCTTGAAAAGGTTCTCTATGAAGATGACAAGAATCCTCACCACAGCCCACAATATATAGAATGAGGTCAGAACAGTTATCCAGCGCACATAGTGAAACTCGTTCGCCCGGAAGAATGCGGGCAGCAGCCAGTTGACGGTCATGGCGGGCGCAAGCTGCGAGACAGCTCTCATCAGGCGGTGGTCGATCAGATCGTCATCCCATTTGGTGGGTGTCTTGTCTATGGCTATGCCGACAAGATACAGAATCCACTTGCACACATAATATGCCGCCACTGCCGTGACGAATATGCCCGCTGCCGAAAGCAGCGATATGATCTGCGACTGGTAATCGCCCCCGATATGGGCGGAAAGGAATAGCTTTACAGCTTCAACTGTACTGTCCATGTCGATATGGTTTAACAATCGGTTAACGCACGGAATTCTTTAAAATTATAACCTCCCCGCTTCTTTGCCGACACACTCAGTGACTCTGACTGCGATACGACCCTTCAGACACGACACGACGCGACACCCGCGGAATGCATTTGGCAGTATGGAAGTTTTTTTGTAACTTTGCCGCACAATCGCGGTCTGCTACTCGCGGATGCGGTCAAGGTGGATAAATTTGGCTGCTTGCAACCACTCTAAAAAATGCTAAAACTGCTACATCGGCGTCAGCATCATGATGCCGAAGACAGCTCGGGCATTTTTAAGAACGGCAATCGCAGGAAGCGGTTGTCACTTTTTTTATCCCCCATCCTCACCGGCAACACACCGGTGACCGCATCTGCAGCCTCCTCTTCTGTCAGCGCTCTGACAAAGAGTTGCGGTCGGTTGTCAACGATCGGGCGCGATGCATGTTATAATAAATAAAAATATCAAAAAAGAATATAAACAATGATAGATAAGAATTACCTGTTCACATCCGAATCCGTATCGGAGGGACACCCCGACAAAGTCGCCGACCAGATCAGCGACAATCTGCTTGACCAGTTTCTGGCCCGAGACCCCCGCAGCCATGTGGCCATAGAGACCCTTGTAACCACTGGCCAGGTCGTGATCGCAGGCGAAGTCTCCTCGGAGGCATATGTCGACTTCCAGTCCACCACCCGCGACGTGATAAACAACATAGGCTATAACCGCGGCGCATACCGTTTCGACGGTGACGCATGCGGCATCCTTTCGGCCATCCACGAGCAAAGCCGCGACATCAACCGCGGTGTCAGTCGCGCCGCCGATGCCGGCAAGACCGAGGAAGAACTGCAGGGAGCCGGCGACCAGGGCATGATGTTCGGATACGCAGTCAACGAAACCGAAGAATACATACCTCTGACGCTCAGTCTGTCGCACCTCATACTCCGCGAGCTCGCCGACATCCGCCGCGAAGGCAAGGAGATGACCTACTACCGCAAAGGAAAACTTGTGACCTATCTGCGCCCAGACTCCAAGAGCCAGGTCACAGTGGAATACGGTCCCGACAAACGCCCAGTGCGCATCCACACCATCGTGGTCTCGACACAGCACGACGACTTCATTCCTGCGCTCGACAGCACCGAGGAGGCACAGCGGCAGGCCGACCGCGAGATGCTCACTGTCATCCGCGAGGACGTGCTCAACGTTCTTCTGCCACGCGTCATGTCGAAACTACCCGAAAACATCCGTGCGCTTTTTGACGACAGCATCATCGTGCATGTCAATCCGACAGGCAAGTTCGTGATCGGCGGCCCCCACGGTGACACCGGTCTCACAGGACGCAAGATAATCGTCGACACCTATGGAGGCCGCGGCGCCCACGGCGGCGGTGCGTTCTCGGGCAAAGACCCCTCAAAGGTGGACCGTTCGGCCGCCTATGCCTGCCGTCACATCGCCAAGAACATGGTGGCCGCCGGCGTCGCCGACGAAATGCTCGTGCAGGTTGCCTACGCCATCGGAGAAGTCAATCCGGTAAGCATCTTCGTAAACACCTACGGCACATGCCGCATCGGACGGTCGGACGCCGAGATCGCCGATGCCATCGGCAGCATGTTCGACCTGCGTCCCCGCGCCATAGAGAAGAACCTTAGGCTCCGCGAGCCTATATACCTCGAGACAGCCGCATACGGCCATGTCGGACGCCAGCCGCGCTGGGTGGAAAAGAAATTCCAGAACCGCTACGAATCCCAGCCCATTGTGCGCCGCGTCGAACTTTTCACCTGGGAGAAGCTCGACCGCGTCGATGATATCCGCGCACACTTCGGAATCAAGAACTGAGCACACCAGGACACACTCCCCGACCCCGCCGACGCATCGCCAATTATGCGCCGACGGGGTCGCACCATAGTTGAATATCCTTAAATCATTGGAAAAACGTGAATAATTTTGGCTTTCTTTGCCAAAATTGTTATCTTTGCACGTTTAATGGGCAGAACTACCGTCAGTCGATGCCCCGGACTAACTCAAGACAATTAAAAATAGACCTATATAAGGAATGGCAACATTAGAGAAAATCAGAAGTAAGTCAGTGTTTCTGATCGTAGTGATCGGCGTGGCGCTGCTCGCCTTCATTGTCGGCGACGCCCTGACCAACAGCCGCAACATCCTGGGCGACCATACCACTGTGGCTAAAGTAGGAAGTACAAAAATCGATTTTACCGAATACCAGCGCAAGCGCGAGGAACTCAACAACCAGCTTGAGGAGGCCCGTCGCAACAACCCAGCGCAGTTCGCTAATTTCGACACTCAGGTTCTGCCGGAGATGGCCCTCGAGCAGCTCATGCAGGAGGCCATCATACTCGACGCGGCCGACAAGGCTGGTGTCCGCAGTTCAGGCAACCTTCTCCGCTACTACATGCTTGAGAACCCCCGCAACCCCGAGGTCATGAACCTTGTGCGCCAGCTCAACGCATCCGGTCTCAGCGTGCAGACCCCCCAGCAGGCTTATGAGGTGATTTTCAACCCGAAGCGCAACGGTCTGACCGAAACGCAGGTCGAGCCGTTCCAGCGAGCCTGGCTCGCCGCCGAGAAAGCCACCGAGAAAATGATCCGCCAGTCGGTCTACCAGCGTCTTCTCGTCGGCGCGGTGCGTCCCAATGACCTCGACAAGAAAGCACTGTATAACGATTACATCGCCACTTCTAATGTCGACATGGCGTTCCTGCCTTTCGGAAATCTTGACGAAAAGGCATATCCGGTAAGCGATCAGGAGATCAAAGACCGCTACAACAAGGAGAAAGAACTCTACAGCGTTACCGAGCCGACCCGCGAGATAAGCTTCATCGCCGTGACCGTCACTCCCTCCGACGCCGACCAGAAGGCAAGCCGCGAACTTGCAGCCAAGACCACGGCATCGCTTGCCGGCGGCCGCGAGCTTCCGAAGGAGATCAAGAAAGAAGGAGTCAGCATCGCCCGCCACGCTCTCCGGGCATCAGACATCCCCGCAGGTCCGGCCAAGGAATTCATCCTCAACAGCGCGGTCGACAGCGTCCGCCTTGTGTCTGACAACATCAACGGTTTCACCGTTGTCCGCATCGCAGGCCGCACTGCCGACGTTGACTCGATCCAGCTCAACATCATCTCCGCAGCCAACGACAAATATGGCAACAAGGTAATGACTGCCCTCAACTCAGGTCTGCCCGCAGACTCTGTGATGAGCCGCTTCTCTGCCGACAGCGTCGCCGCCCAGCTCAAACAGTGGATTCCCCTCTATACTGCCGACGGAGCAACCAACGCTCTTCCCAAGAGCACACTCGACAGCCTCAAGAACGCAGGCGGCCGCTTCATAGCCATTCAGGAAGGCCCGCAGGGAATGGTGATGGCACAGATAGTGAAGCAGAACGCACCCGTGACCATCTACGAATATGACGAGGCAAGCTACACGCTCACTCCGAGCCAGAAGACAAAGAGCGACGCACGCACGGCGTTCGAGAAATTCCTCGGTGCCAACAACACTGCCGAGAAATTCACTGCCAACGCTCAGAAAGCCGGCTACAACGTGCAGAAATTCACGGTAACAAGCTCTACTCCGGCCGTACCCCGTTTCCAGGGCATGGACCAGTACTATCCCGACTCACGCCAGGTGATCCGCTGGGTCATGATCGACGGCGAGAAGGGTCAGGTAAGCCACATCTACAATGCCAGCGACGCGACACACCCCGCCATGTACGCGGTGGCTGTCGATGACGCATACGACGACTATGTGCCCGTGACCAACCAGAACGTGCGCGACCGCATCACAGCTCTCGTACGCGCCGACAAGGCCGGCGACAAGCTCGTGGAGCAGTATTCAAAGAAGACACAGAGCCTGCAGAGCGCCGCCCAGGCCATGGGCGTGGAAGTACGCAACATCCCGTCGCTCCGCTTCGGACGCAACGCCGGTGTGCAGGATGCCGCAGTGATCGGCCGGATCAGCGGATCGAAAGCTGACAAGAAAGTCAATATCACCAAGGGCACCGATGGTATCTACGTATATCAGGTCATGGGCAAGGAGAACCAGAACTTCCCCTACAACGAGCAGATGTACGACCAGCAGTACTATCAGTTTGTGAATCCTGATCTTGAGCAGATGCTTCAGGGCACTAACCGCGTCAAGAACAACATCTACAAATTTGAGGCCGGCAACTGAGGCCGCCCCAACCAGATACAGAAAGGAGCGGCCGCCTATGCCGCTCCTTTCTTTTGCGCAGCCGCAGCAGGCGGCACACACGACGGCGGAGCTTGCGCTCCCCCGCCGCACAACGAATACAGATCTCATGGAAAAAACCAGACTGATAGGCATGAATCTCGCCGAACTTCAGGATGTAGCCTATCGCGGCGGCATGCCTAAATTTGTCGGCAAGCAGCTCGCCGAATGGATCTACGCCAAAGGCGCCACCGACTTCGACGAGATGGTCAACATATCGAAAAAGAACAAACAGTGGCTTGCAGCCAACTTCGAGATAGGCCGCGAGCGTCCGGTCAAGGCCTCGAAGTCTGCTGACGGAACAGTCAAGTATCTTTTCGCCGCCGGAGCAGGACGTGCTGTCGAGTCCGTCTATATTCCCGACCACGACCGCGCCACGCTCTGCGTGTCGAGTCAGGTGGGATGCAAGATGAACTGCTACTTCTGCGCCACCGGCAAGATGGGATTCAAGGCCAACCTGCCGGCATCGGCCATCATCAACCAGATACTCAGCATCCCGCCGCGCCCCGAAAAAGGAGAGACTCCGATGAACCCGCTTACCAACGTCGTGTTCATGGGCATGGGTGAGCCGCTTGACAACTTCAGTGCCGTCGAGCGGGTCATAGAGATACTCACTGCCCCGTGGGGACTCGCGTGGAGTCCGAAACGAATCACCGTCTCGACCGTCGGCAAACTCCCGCAGCTCAAGGAGCTGCTCGACCGCACTCAGGTGCATGTGGCCGTCAGCGTGCATACCGCCGACACCCCGCAGCGCGAATCCATGATGCCGGCACAGAAAGCATTTCCGATCTCGTCGGTCATGAAATGCCTCTCCGGCTATGACTTCAGCCACCAGCGCCGTCTATCGCTCGAATACATAATGTGGCGCGGCGTCAACGACGACATCGCCCACGCCGACATGCTTATAAAGCTCATCGGATCAACAGACTGCCGGGTCAACCTGATACGCTTCCATGCCATACCGGGCGTAGATCTTGTGCCGGCATCAGAAGAACGAATGCTGATGTTCCGCAACTATCTGAACCAGAAAGGCATCACAGCCACAATACGCGCCTCGCGCGGAGAAGACATAGATGCGGCATGCGGCATGCTTTCAGCCAGACAATAGTACAAAACACAGCTATGAACAGACTTATAAAGGTCGGAATCACCCAGGGAGACTTCAACGGCATCGGGCCGGAAGTGACTCTCAAGGCTCTTTCTGACGACACGATACTTGAATTATTCACACCGGTGGTTTTCGCCGACTGGCGTATAGTGGAATACACACGCAAGACGCTCGGACTCGAAGTGCCGTCATGCCAGAAGATACAGACAGCCGGCGAGGCGGAGGCAGGCCGCATAAACATCGTGGATCTCAGACTCGGCGACACTACCATTGAGGCCGGAAAACCGACACAGGCATCGGGAGCAGGCTCCGTGGCGTCGCTTGAGGCCGCAATGAAGGCTATCGGCGACGGTGAGATTGACGTGCTCGTCACTGCCCCCATATCAAAAGAAGCCGTGCAGTGCGACGCATTCCGTTATCCGGGACACACCGAATATCTTGAGGCCCGTGCCGGCGATGGAGCCAAGGCACAGATGATACTTTTCGACGACAACATAAGAGTCGCTCTTGTCACCACTCACCTTCCGATCACCGGGATCTCAGGCGCAATCACGCAAGACGCGATCTCGACAGCAGTCAGGGAATTCTCGGCTACACTACGGCAGGATTTCGGCATGACACGCCCCAGAATCGCGGTCCTGTCGCTCAACCCGCACTGCGGCGACGGAGGACTGCTCGGTCGTGAGGAGACCGACACCATAATCCCCGCCGTCGAGTCATGCGCAGCGGAAGGTCTGCTCGCTTTCGGGCCTTTCGCCGCCGACGGATTCTTCGGTTCTGGCGCATACAGGATTTTCGACGGAGTCCTGGCCATGTACCACGACCAGGGACTGGCTCCATTCAAAGCTCTCGCCCGTGACAACGGAGTCAACTTCACGGCAGGACTGCCGTTTGTGCGCACCAGCCCCGATCACGGCACGGCATTCGACATAGCGTGGAAGAACGAGGCTGATCCGTCATCGATGCGCGAGGCGATCTACAAGGCCATCGACATTTTCAGATGCCGCACGCGCCACAAGGCTGCAGCGGCCGATCCGCTGCACCACCAGCAGCACGAACGCCCGCAGAAACCTGAACGCCCCCGCAAACAGGAAGTTCGCGAACAGAAATCAACCGATAACGAATAATCACCCATGAATTTTGGAATCATAGCCGCCGGCGAAGGAAGCCGCCTCGTTCAGGAAGGCGTCGACCGTCCCAAACCGCTCGTCGATATCGACGGCCGCCCGATGATCGGGCGTCTGATCGACATCTTCCGCAGCCTCGGCGCCGACTGCGTGTCTGTTATCGTCAACAGCCATATGACCGAAGTGGCCGACTATCTGCGCTCGCTTCCATCATCATCTGAATGCAGACTGGAACTGGTGGTAAAATCCACCCCGTCGTCGATGCACAGCTTCTATGAACTCGGCAGTCTGCTCCGAGGCCGGGGACGCTTTGTGCTGACCACGGTCGACACTATATTCCGCGAAAATGATTTCCGCCGCTATGTCGACGCCTTCGCTACGGCACCGGCCGACGTTGACGGCATGATGGCGGTGACACGGCATATCGACGATGAGAAACCTCTTTATGTCGAGACGGCACCCGACATGCGCATCACCGCCTTTCGCGATGAACCGTGGCCTGAAGCCACATATATATCAGGCGGCATCTACGGACTCGACAGCCACGCCATAGACGTGCTCGACGACTGTCTGCGCGGCGGCGTCTCACGCATGCGCAACTTCCAGCGCGCCCTCGTCGGAGCCGGACTTGATCTTAAAGCCTTCGACATGGGCGATATCATAGATGTCGACCATGCCGGCGACATCGAAAAGGCGCGTGCTTTCCTGGCCGGAGACACCGTCTGAACCAAAACAACAACGCAATGGCAGATATCAAGATAGCGGGAGTGATGCGCGCCGGCGCATATTCTCCCAACCATATAGGCAACGACGCCGCCATATTCAACGCGGCGGCCGACCAGCTCCGCAAACGCGGATGCGAGGTGACCGTATACAGCGAGGAGCAGTTCCGCAACTCGGAAATCACCGAGGAGGTGGTGCTCAACATGTGCCGCGAGCAGGAATCGATCAGGAAACTGATCAGCCTCGAAGAACGCGGACGCCTCGTGATCAACAGCGGCTACGGTATCGAGAACTGTACCCGCGAACGCATGACACGCATTCTCCTCGGCAACGGCATACCCTACCCCGAGAGCCTGATTGTCAACACCAACGAGGATGTGCGCAGAGAACTTGAACATGCCGGATTCGGTGCCTGCTGGATCAAACGCGGCGATTTCCACGCCATGCACAAGGAAGACGTGAGCTACTGCCGCCACATACAGGAAGCCCAGGAGGTTCTTCATGAATACTTCTACAGAGGCATAGGCCGCGCGGTCATCAACCGCCATCTTGTCGGCGACCTTATCAAATTCTACGGAGTCAGCGGCCAGCCATTCTTCCACTGGTTCTATCCCTTCGACGAGGGGCACTCCAAATACGGCTACGAGGCCGTCAACGGCAAATCTCAGGGATTCGACTTCGACCTCGACGGGCTCAAGGCCATGTGCCAGCGAGCCTCAGAGATAATGGACGTCAGGATATATGGCGGCGACTGCATTGTCGACGCCGACGGCACTGTGCGCATCATCGACTTCAACGACTGGCCAAGCTTCGCCCCCTGCCGTGCAGAAGGAAGCGTGGCAATAGCGAAATGCGTGCTCAAGGCTATCAGGGAATGGAAAAAGAAATGACCCGATGACAGATAACTCTACAGACAACACTTCAGGCCGCGGACACAAGTCAAGTTTCAGGGCCTCTCTCAAATCGATGGATACCGAGGAGCATATCGACCTCTACTTCTACCGCCCCATCGGCTACGCATGGGCCGTGCTCGCCCGCAGACTCGGCATCACTCCAAACGCGATAACCATAGCATCGATATTTCTCGGAGTCGGAGCCGGCATCTGCTTCTTCTTCGACAATATATGGATAAACATAGCAGGTGCCCTGCTTCTGATATGGGCAGACTCGTTCGACAGCGCCGACGGCCAACTGGCCCGCATGACCGGTCAATACTCGCGCGTGGGACGCATACTCGACGGCGTCAGCGGCGACCTCTGGTTCGCTGCCATCTACGTGGCCATCTGCCTGCGCGAGAACGTGACGAGCGAGTTCTTCATGGCCCACCACTGGGTGATCTGGGTAATGGCCGTAGTGACAGGACTATGCCATGCCACTCAGGCCGCCATGGCAGACTATTACCGACAGTTCCACCTCTATTTCCTCAAAGGGGAGCAGGGAAGCGAGCTCGACAGCGCCGACGAGCTGTCAGGCAAGTTCCGCGGCATGACATGGCGTCGCGATTTCTGGCAGAAGATCGTGCTCATGTTCTATCTCAACTACACATCGGGGCAGGAGAAGCGCACCCCGGCCATGCAGAGACTCCGCGCCGCGCTGCGCCGCCGCTACGGACAAGCCGTGCCGCAGGAATTCCGCGACCGTTTCCGCGCAATGAGTCTCCCGCTGATGAAATACACCAACATCCTGTCGTTCAACGTCCGCACCATAGCTCTGTTCGCGGCCATACTTCTGCTGCGCATGCCCTGGCTCTACTTCGCCTTCGAGCTTACAGTGCTCAACATTCTGCTCGTCTACATGATGGCCAGACACGAACGCATGTGCCGCAAGCTCACTGCGGAGATCGACAACTGAAAAAACACTGACCATGAACATCGACCTTTCCAGAGTCAAAGGACTCATATTCGATTACGGAGGCACACTCGATTCAGGAGGCGACCACTGGAGCGAGATCATATGGCACGCATATCAGAAAGCCGGGATAGCCGTAAGCAAGGCTGAATTCCGCGAGGCCTACGTTTTCGCAGAACGTGAGCTCGCACGTCAGCGCCACATACTGCCGGCTCATGATTTTCACGACATGATGCTCATAAAAATGAAGATCGAACTGGAGCATCTCGCCTCACAGGGACTTTTCGCGCCCGCTTCTGTCGAAGAGAAAAGCGCGGAGACCGCACACATATGCTACGAGGCCGCACGCGCAAGCGTTCAGTCGGCCATACCGGTGCTCGATGCCCTCTCGACCCGCTACCCCATGGTGCTTGTATCCAACTTCTACGGCAACATCAAGACCGTGCTTGAGGATTTCTGCATCCGCCGATACTTCGGCGCGATAATCGAGAGTGCCGTTCTGGGTATCCGCAAACCTGACCCGCGCATCTTTGAACACGGAGTCAAGGCCCTCGGACTGCTCCCCGAAGAGACACTGGTCATCGGAGACTCCTACCGCAAGGATATCGTCCCCGCCGAGTCTATCGGATGCCAGGCCATATGGCTCAAAGGCAAAGGCTGGACCGAAGAGGAGGATGCGCAGATTCACCCCAACACGATAAAGAGGCTCAACGAAGTACTGGAGATTATGGTCTGAGCTTTATTTCGATATTTTCACAAGTTTCACCAAACATAGTCATATCTTAACTTATATTAACTAAAATTACGAAATTTAAGATAATTTAAGAATTGCAAACGTAATTTTTGGCCAAAAAGCTTTGAGAAATGCAAAATAGGGCTTAATTTTACAATGTCTATTCCCCGATGCGCACCGCATGCGCAGACCCTACGGCCGCCGGGCAATGAATCAGCCTGTCAGCAAATAGGGGCAGACATATCCAAGTCAAGAAGAAAAAGAAACACATTTTAAACTATGTCAACAAAAAAAGCAGAAGCTCCCAAGGGTAAACTTGGAGTTTTGGTGGTGGGACTCGGAGCAGTCACATCCACATTCATGACCGGAGTCCTCATGGCCCGCAAAGGTCTTGCGAAGCCCGTAGGCTCGATGACGCAGTATGACAAGATCCGTGTGGGACGCGGCGCGGACAAGAAATATCTCCACTACAAGGATATCGTACCTCTGGCCGACCTAAACGACATCGTATTCGGCGCATGGGACGTCTATCCGGCCAACGCATACGAGTCCGCCCTCAACGCGGAGGTTCTCAAAGAGAAAGACATCAACCCTGTCAAGGATGAACTCGAGGCCATCAAACCCATGAAAGCCGCTTTCGACCACAACTACGCAAAGCGTCTTGACGGCGACAACGTCAAGAATGTCAAAGACCGCTGGGACATGACCGAGCAGATCCGCGAGGACATCCGCAACTTCAAGAAAGAGACAGGCGTGGAGCGCGTGGTGGTTCTCTGGGCTGCTTCCACAGAGGTATACGTGCCCGTCGACGAGAAGATCCACGGCTCGGTGGAGGCTCTTGAAGCAGCAATGAAAGCCGATGACAAAGAGCACATCGCACCCTCCATGTGCTACGCATACGCCGCTCTGTCGGAAGGATGCCCCTTCATCATGGGCGCGCCCAACACCACAGTCGACATACCCGCCATGTGGGAGCTCGCCGAGAAGACCGGCATGCCGATCGCAGGCAAGGACTTCAAGACAGGCCAGACTCTCGTCAAATCAGGCTTCGCCCCGATCATCGGCACACGCTGCCTCGGTCTGAACGGCTGGTTCTCGACCAACATCCTCGGCAACCGCGACGGCCTCGTGCTCGACGAGCCCGCCAACTTCCGCACCAAAGAGGTCTCCAAACTCTCCACTCTCGAGAGCATCCTTGTTCCCGAGGAACAGCCCGACCTCTATGGCCACGGCAATGACGAAGACACACAGTACTATCACAAGGTACGCATCAACTACTATCCTCCCCGCAACGACAACAAGGAGGGCTGGGACAACATCGACATCTTCGGATGGATGGGTTATCCGATGCAGATCAAGATCAACTTCCTCTGCCGCGACTCAATCCTTGCGGCACCCCTCTGCCTCGACCTCGTGCTGCTGAGCGACCTCGCGCAGCGCGCCGGACGCAGCGGCACACAGCGCTTCCTCAGCTTCTTCCTCAAGAGCCCGATGCACGACTACACTCAGGGCGAGATTCCCGTCAACCACCTCTTCCAGCAATACACAATGCTCAAGAACGCCATCCGCGAGATGGGCGGCTACGAGGCAGACGAGGAGATCGACTGATCACCCGACACCGCTACGCGGAGACCGCAGAAGTGCCCGCGAATGGTAAAAATATCTTAAACAGGCGTTCTTCCCGCACGGGGAGAGCACTTGTTTGCGTTTAAATGATTAATTTTGCATTCTCAAACCGCCGGACACCCTCAGCCGGCACATACCACAGACCGCATCATGAGAATAGACCTGCTCACAGTTGTGCCCGAGATGCTTGAGGCATTTATCGGATGTTCCATTCTGAAGCGTGCCCAGGACAAAGGGCTTGCCGAGATCGTGATCCATAATCTGCGCGACTACACCACGAGCCGCCACCGCAAGGTCGACGACTATCCGTTCGGCGGGGAGGCAGGAATGGTAATGCAGATACAGCCGATCGACGCCTGCATATCGCGTCTGCGCGAAGAAAGAGACTACGACGAGGTCATCTTCATGACTCCTGACGGCGAGACATTCGACCAGCCCATGGCCAACTCCCTGTCGCTCCTCGACAATATCATCATCCTGTGCGGACATTACAAGGGGGTGGACTGGCGCGTGCGAGAGCACCTTGTGACCCGCGAGATAACGATCGGCGACTACGTGCTGACCGGGGGCGAGCTTCCGGCTGCGGTCGTGGCCGACGCTGTGGTCCGTCTCATCCCCGGCGTGATCGGCGACGAGCAGTCGGCTCTCTCCGACTCGTTCCAGGACGGACTTCTCGCTCCGCCTGTCTATTCACGTCCTGCCGAATACAAGGGCTGGCGTGTGCCCGACATACTGCTTTCAGGACATGAGGCCAAGATCGCCGAATGGCGGTACGAACAGGCACTTGAACGCACACGCAGACTCAGGCCCGACCTTCTCGGAAAGAAGTGACAGACCCGTCATATACGGCAAGTCACACAGGTGGAGTTTAAGGATATACAGATAAAGATAAACAGGTAAAGATTGGAATTAAGAAATGCAGTCGGGGCCGTTGCGTCCCTGCCCAGGGCGGTAGCGTCGCGACGACGTGTGAAATCGCCGCTCAGACGTGAACTCGCGTCGCTCACACTCCCCATACTCATCGAGACCCTGCTGATCATGACACTCGGCGCGGTCGACACGTTCATGCTCTCCCGGCACTCCGACGAGAGCGTGGCAGCCGTCGGACTCGCCAACCAGATGATCAACTTCACCTTCATCATATTCGAGGTCATCAATCTTGGCACATCCGTGCTCTGCAGCCAGTATCTGGGCGCACGTCTGCGCGACCGCATGGAGACTGTGACAGGCGTCTCGCTTGTCGTCAATCTCGTGATGGGCGTCACGGTCAGCGCGCTTCTCTGCATCTTCGCAACCGAGATCCTGACGGCACTCGGACTCGCCGGACCGATGCTCGCAGAGGGCGTGGGATACATGGAGATCGTCGGAGCATCCGCATTCTTTCAGGCCCTCCAGCTCACTCTGTCGGCGGTGCTCAGGTCAAACAACAAGGCCGTCTATCCGATGATGGTCATTCTTGTAGTCAACTGCCTCAACATATTCGGCAACTATACGCTGATCTTCGGCAAGTTCGGAGCTCCGGCACTCGGAGTTCAGGGCGCGGCGATATCGACCGCCACATGCCGTATGGCCGCGATGGTGATACTCGCCGTCATACTGTTCCGCACCACTGTGCGACGCTTCCCGCTGCACATATTCCGTCACTGGCCGCGCGAGGAATTCCGCAACCTGATGAAGATCGGACTCCCTTCCGCCGGCGAACAGATGAGCTACAGCTGCTCACAGCTTGTCATAGCCTACTTCATAACTTCGCTGGGCATGGAGGCTCTCGCCACCAGGACCTACTGCGTCAACATCATCATGTATGTCTATCTCTTCTCCATAGCGATCTCACACGCCGGAGCAATCTGCATAGGCCACCTTGTCGGCGCAGGCCGATGGCAGGGAGCGTACCTGATGGGGAAATACGTCATGAAAGTCGCCCTGACATGGACCCTGATATTCTCCGTAGCCATTGCCTCATGCGGATCCTCCATAATGTCGGCCCTGACCGAAAACGCCGAGATAATCACGCTCGGCACGGCGATACTTTGGATAGACGTCATCCTTGAAATCGGTCGTCCGGTCAACATCCTTTTTGTCAACGTGCTCCAGTCGGCGGGCGACGTCAACTACCCCTTCTATGTCGGTCTTGTGTGGATGTGGTCTGTGGCGGTGGTATGCGCCTATCTGGCCGGCATCACTTTCGGATTCGGCATAATCGGCATGTGGTGGATGTTCGCACTCGACGAGAACATCCGCGGCATTGTCTTCATACGCCGATGGGAATCACGCCGATGGCAGCACAAAGGCTTCACCATGACCGGCACATGACCCCGGCGCCAAGGGCTTCATGACATGAAGCCCTTGGCGCGGAGGTGAGCCAGAAACGCGCGGCTGAAGTCCTCGTTCATGGCTCGCGGATAACGCACGTCGGTAAAGACCTGCGCCAGAGTCTCCTTGTCGTTTTCCTCCACAAACCGTCGGTTGGGCACGTATTCATCCTTGGCCTTGAACAGTTCCATTATCTTTTCATCAGAATCCTCCCTGTAACGCTCCAGGTGCACTACCGCCTCAAGCGGCAGTCTTTCCGTCTCGACGCCCTCGCCTTCGGGCCAGCCGAGAGTGATGCACGCCACCGGCACGCAAAGTTCCGGAAGCCCGAGGATCTCCGACACCTTTTCTGCGTTATACGTCACAGTGCCGAGATAGCATGTGCCGAGTCCCTCGCCCTCCGCGACCGCCACGATCTGCTGGGCGAATATCGTGGCGTCGGCCACCGCGTTCATGAACGACAGGAAGTTGTCGTAGCCCGGATCGGCGTTGCTCAGGCGGCACCAGCGCGAGAACCGGTTGAAGTCCGCGCACACCGTAAGCACGACTGGTGCCTCTGTCACCATCGGCTGGTTGAAATGCGCCGGAGCAAGAGCTTTCTTCCCCTCGTCAGAACGCGTCACAACCACCGAATACAGCTGCATGTTTCCACACGTGGGTGCCCGCATGGCGGCCTCGATTATCGAATCGAGCAGACCGGGATCGATATCCCGGTCCGCATATCGGCGCACGCTGCGGCGCGCCTTGAAATCTTCCATATTCATTACTGTATGTTTTTACGGTCCATCACTCTTCGGGCGCGAACATCGGATCCCATGCCGGAAGCATCACCGGCTTCTGCTTAAGGATCTCAAGCGTCTCCGGAGTGGCATATTTCTTCTCTACCACAAGACGGAACATATACTCGTCAAACCACCGGTCGGTCATGATCAGGTGACCGTCGTTAGCCCCGCTGCCCCAGCTGTTCTCAACCATCCACTTCTTCGGAGTGCCGTCGGCATCGAGATCCACGGCCACGAGAGTCATGGCATGCGACGACGCGCTTGCGAACGTCCGGATACGGTCGGCCTTATCCATTCCGAAAGTAGTGCCCATCAGCGACTCGTAGTCGAAATTCGCAGGGTCGAGCAAACCACGGTCGCGGTCGAGAAATTTGCCGACATCGCACGAGAAATACATCATGGTGCTGTCCTTGATCGATGCGATTGCCATCTTCTTGATCTCTTCGACAGGAAGGTTCACATATGTCCAGTTGGCGCCGTCATAACTGTGGCGGTCGTAATCGATCTCGTACAGACGGTTGTACGGACGCGTCGGATCATTCATCAGCATGACATAGCCGTTGCGCAGGTCGTTGCCGGCATACTCCTTATAGAACTCCTGAGGCGTGTATGTGCGGTTGTCGACCACGTTTCCTTTGCTGTCCTTGCGTGTCCATGTGAACTCGGCAGGCGGTTCACCGAGGGTCAGGGCCAACATCCTGTAGATCTCCTCAAGCATGGACTCCTTGCGCGAGGCAAGTTCGCGGGCACTTTTGCGCGCGGCGTGCATCCTGCGGAGCTCAAGTCCGTCTTCACGCAGCTTGAGCGACAGCAGATTGTTGAGGCGGCTCGTGTTTTCCGCCGAGAAAGTCTCGGCCATCACCTCCGAAGGCACCACGCCATACTTCGATATGTTGTCGGCCACGCCGGTGAACTGTCCTCCGTCGCTGAGCGGATTGCGCATAAGCCATTCCACCATCTTGTCATCTTCCGGCCTGTCTGCATGGTCTATCATCCCCTGCAGGAAGAGGTTGGCTTTCTCAAGCTGGTCGAAGAAGAAATTATAGTTATGCGAGAGCTTGAGTTCCGCAAGATCGTTTTTCGCCATCATCTGGGCGCGGAGCACATTGAGACCTGTAAACAGCCAGCATCTGCCGGATCGTTTCTGATCGGTAATGCCGCTGCTCTTCACTCTGTGCGAGAAATGGGTGTCGAGTCCGTTGCGGCTGGCGGCGTCGACAGCGAGAATATCGATTGAGTTGCCGGCTATCGCGTTGCGCAGAGCGCGGTGGGCGGGGTTCTGCCGGTAGGATGACTGAAGGCGTCCGAGCATTTCCGAAGAGATTCCGGCCGAAGACTCTTTGGCCGACGCGCAGGGAGAGGACGCCGCGAGAAGGGCGGAGACTACAGCCGTGCCGAACAGGAATTTATGTTTCATGATAATGCAGATTGATATTTGGTTAAAGATGATTTTAGAGCTCTTATTCTCTTCCGGCCGGAGGCCGCGATGCCCCGGACAAAGACTCCGGAATCACGCCCTAAAGTTAATTCAAAAAAGGAAGACAACCAAATCGGGCGAAAGAAACAGCGTGCCGGAACGCATATTTCAGGCATTGCAGGATAAACACCGGATAAACAATGTTAAATTTTTCGGCAATCCGATTTTTTTTATTAACTTTGCACCTGCCGAAGGAAGTGGAGCGGGATTGTTGCCCGTCGGCACCGTCGGCACGCGTCAACGACACGTATCAGCCGCAATAGCTCAGTTGGTAGAGCATTTCATTCGTAACGAAAAGGTCGTGGGTTCGAGTCCCACTCGCGGCTCAAGAAGAGATCCGGCGGAAAATTCCGCCGGATCTCTTCTTACTTATACAGCTCTCTTATCACAGCATTCTTATCCCGGACTGCCTGGCATGGCTTCCTCGATTCAGGCATAGATTTCTCCACCAATGTCATACCAACCGGATGAGAGTTCGGAAAATCCCGAGACTCTTGACATGAAAAGTTTCATGAGTGTACAAAAAACAGCATCCCGGAAGTTCGATACAAAACTTCCGGGAAGCGACATCTTTATATATGGATCGGATTCTTGCGTCACATGACTGTTGACTTGACTGCAAACAACATAAGTAAGTGTTCAAGTTTAAACAATAGTACTTGCTCATAAACAAATCAACGCAAATGCCGGCAGCGCAGACACACATTATACACACATCAGACACACAACGCGGCCATATCGCGGCCATATGCATCCCGTCCGGATGAAATTGGATTTTTTTTATTATATTTGCAGAAAGATACCATCTGCCATACGGGCATGCACCCGACGGCATCATTTCAACATATGAGTGACCAATATATAGTCAGCGCGCGGAAATACAGACCGGCGACTTTCCGCAGCGTTGTGGGCCAGCAGAACCTGACCTCTACCCTCAAGGGGGCCATCGCGTCGGGACGCCTCGCCCACGCATACCTCTTCTGCGGCCCGCGCGGAGTCGGCAAGACATCGTGCGCCAGAATATTCGCACGGACCATCAACTGCCTCTCTCCCACTCCCGAGGGCGAGGCCTGCGGACAATGCGAGTCATGCCGAGCCATCGACCGGGGCAACTCCTTCAACCTAATGGAACTCGACGCCGCCTCAAACAATAGCGTCGACGACATCCGCGCCGTGACCGAGCAGGTCAACATCCCGCCTCAGGTGGGCCGATACCGCGTCTTCATCATCGACGAGGTGCATATGCTCTCGTCACAGGCGTTCAATGCATTTCTCAAGACTCTTGAGGAACCCCCCTCATATGTAATCTTCATCCTCGCCACCACCGAGAAGCACAAGGTGATCCCCACTATTCTGAGCCGCTGCCAGATCTACGACTTCAAGCGGATCACCATCAACGACATGGTGGATCATCTCGCCTACGTAGCCTCGGAAGAGGGCATAGAGGCTGACCGCCGCGCTCTCGGGGTAATAGCCCGCAAGGCCGACGGAGCCATGCGCGACGCCCTCTCGATATTCGACCAGGTAGCCACATCGTCGGGCGGCAAGCTCACATATGAGGCCGCAGTCGAAAACCTCAACGTTCTCGATTACGACTATTTCTTCCGTCTCATTGACACTTTCGCACGCGGAGACGCACCCGACGCCCTTCTTCTATATAAGGAGATCCGCGACCGGGGATTTGACTCTCTTTTCTTCATCAACAGTCTCGCCCAGCATGTGCGCGATCTGATGGTGGCCGCCGACGCCCGCACGCTGCCTCTGCTCGAAATGCCCGATGATGTCGGCGAGCGGCTCGTAGCCCAGGCCCGCACTCTGCCGCTGCAGTGGTACTACGCCGCGATGCGCCTGCTCAACGAATGCGACCTCAACTACCGCACTTCGTCAAACAAGCAGCTCCTCGTCGAACTCACCCTCATCAGGCTCTGCCAGCTCCTGTCGCCCGCACAGCCCCCTTTTGACGCTTCCGACCGCCCAGTGGCCCTGCGGAATCCATCGGAGCCTCCACGGGCCACAGCCTCATCTGCCGCCACAGCTCCGGTCTCCGCGACGAAGCCCCCCGCACCAGCCACATCGCCCGCGACCGCACCCGCACCGCCGCCGGTCGCTCCCGCCGCCTCCACCCGGGTCTCGCCCTCGCCGGCTCCAGCATCGCAGCCCTCGCCGGTGCCACAATCAAGACAGTCATCTGTCAGACCCCGCCCTTTGCACTCATTCCAGATGAACGCCGGCGCAGACACTACAGTCTCGTCGCTCGAAAGAAAAAAAGAGGCATTCTCCGACACACAGTTCATCTCCGCATGGAACGAATATATCGCCTCTGTCCCTGACCAGAAGATCCTCGTCAGCGCGATGCGCAACGCCACGCCGACACGCCGCGACAATCTCGAGTTCGATGTCCTCGTGGACCATCCCGCCCAACAGCAGGCTTTCGAACTCGCCATGCCGAAGCTGCTCCGGTTCCTGCGCGAGAGACTGCACAACGACTTCCTGACAGTCAAAGCCATGATCAATCCTGAAAAAGAGGTGATCAAGCTGCTGTCTCCTCAGGATTTTCTCCGCAAGGCTGTGACAGAGAATGCCGCCCTCGGCGAATTTCTCAAGGAAATCGAGATTGAATTATGTTAAATAATATTAAATATATTTAAATTCAGAAGTTTTTACATCCAAACAGGGCTTCGATTAGTCTTGCGGGTAGACAAAGCGATAAATATTTTGTATCTTTGCATACGATTTCCGGAGGGGACATGCGTCCTCTCCGACTTTTTTAATATATATGACAGACAAGACAGCACTTCGTGAATTCATAGAGAAAAGCCTTGAAGGCACTCCTTACTTTCTGGTCGACATCACGGTGAGCGGAGACAACGAGATCCGCATCGAGATCGATTCAAGAGAGGGTGTCGACATAGACCGTTGCATAGAGCTATCACGAGCCATCGAGGAAGCGTTTCCCCGCGATGAAGAGGATTACGAGCTTGAGGTCGGATCCGCCGGACTGACATCTCCGTTCAAGGTTCTGGCCCAATATGAGAAAAACATCGGCAACAAGGTCGAGGTGCTCACCCGCGACGGGCGCAAGCTTCACGGCGTACTTGCCTCGGCAGGCCCGGAGGAGTTTACGGTCGACACCATAGCCAAGGTCCGCCCCGAGGGAGCCAAGCGTCCGGTCGAGACCATCGTGCCGGAGACATTCGCCTACGGCGAAGTGAAATCGGTGAGATACGAACTTGAGTTCTGATCACGCGGAGTCGGGCGTCAGCTGTCCTGACAGATGAAAACAGAAAAATTCTAACAGATACAGATAATTAGTCTTATGGCAAAGAAAGCAGAGACAGTAAATATGGTCGACAGATTCGCCGAGTTCAAGGAACTCAAGAACATCGACAAGACAACTATGATCTCGGTGCTTGAGGAATCATTCCGCAACGTGCTGGCCAAACAGTTCGGATCGGACGAGAACTTCGACGTCATCATGAACCCCGACAAGGGAGACTGCGAGATCTACCAGAACCTCGAGGTAGTGCCCGACGGCGAGGTGGAGAACAAAGACATGCAGATCGGCCTGACCGAGGCGCGCGAGATCGACCCCGAGTGCGAGATCGGCGAGGAGGTGGCCAAGCAGATCTTCTTCGAGAAGTTCGGACGCCGCGCCATCCTCAATCTCCGCCAGACTCTCCAGTCAAAGATCCTCGACCTTCAGAAAGACGCCATCTATTCCAAGTTCAAGGAGATAGAGGGCGAGGTCGTGACCGCCGAGGTGCATCAGATCTGGAAACGCGAGATGCTTCTGATCGACGAGGACCAGAACGAGCTCATTCTCCCGAAAGAGGAGCAGATCCCCGGAGACTTCTTCCATAAGGGCGACACAGTCCGCGCCATCGTGAAGCGCGTCGACAACCCCAACAACAACCCCAAGGTCATCATCTCGCGCACCGATCCCCGCTTCCTGCGCCGCCTGTTCGAACTTGAGGTGCCCGAGATCCACGACGGCCTCATCACCATCAAGGATGTGGCCCGCAAACCGGGTGAACGTGCCAAGATCGCTGTCGAGAGCTACGACGAACGCATCGACCCCGTCGGCGCCTGTGTCGGCATAAAGGGAAGCCGCATTCATGGCATCGTCCGGGAGCTCCGCAACGAGAACATCGACGTCATATCTTACACCTCCAACCCTCAGCTCTATATACAGCGCGCGCTCTCGCCCGCAAAGATCTCATCGATGCGCCTCAACGAAGAGGAGAAAAAAGCAGAGGTGTTCCTCCACCCCGACGAGGTCAGCCTCGCCATCGGAAAGGGAGGTCTCAACATTTTCCTCGCACAGAAACTCACCGGATACACCATCGACGTATACCGCGACATCGAGGAGGGTGAGGAAGACATATACCTCGATGAATTCCGCGACGAGATCGACGGCTGGGTGATCGAGGCCCTCAAGGATCTCGGGCTCGGAACCGCCAAAGCCGTGCTCAACGCTCCCCGCGAGACTCTTGACCAGGCAGATCTCGAGGTCGAGACCATCGACAACGTCCTCTCTGTGCTCCGCGCCGAGTTCGAGGACTGACAGTCCGCCCCGGGGAACCAGTATTGTATAATTTAACAACAGCATATGCGCACAAAAATCAGTAAAGTAGCCAAAGACCTGAATGTAGGAGTGAACACTGCGGTGGAATTCCTGCGCAAACACAACATCGAGGTCGACGAAGGCAATCCCAACGCCCGTATCGACTCCGACGCCGTTGACCTGCTAATGCGGGAATTCAGCAACGACAAGACCGCAAAAGCTGCGGCTGAAGGCTTCAGCAAACGCCGCGAACACAAAAAAGAAAAAACCGAACGCACTCCTTCGGCGGCATCCGCCCCGGCTGCAAAGACCGGCCCCGTCATTTTAGGCAAAATCGACCTCGACAACCTCAAGTCAGGCATGAAGGCCGCAACTGAGCATGCTGTTGAAAAAAACAATGCTTCCGCACAGGAGAGCGAGCCTGTCCGCAAGGAAGAAACGGTCGTGAAGGATGACGCTCCGAAGCCGGAAGCAGCTCCCGAACCGGAAGTTGCCGCAAATCAGGCATCCGTTTCGGCGAAAGCGCCCGAACCCGTTGCGCAGAAAGCGGAAGCCGTTGCGGCATCAAAATCCGGGATCGCTCCGCAGTCCGGACAGGAAGTGAAGGCCGCACCCGCGCCCAAACCCGCTCCGGTTCCCGAACCTGAACCCGAAGCCGGGAAACCGGCTCATGCTCCCGTCAGGGAGTCGGGCGATGCAGCCCCCGCAAAAGATCCAGAGACAGTCAAAGAGACTGCACCCGCCACTGCACTGGCTCAGGAAACGGCCGCGAAGAGTGCCGATGCCGAGGAGAACAAGCCTTTCCGGCTTGCCGGCGCAACGCCGGGTCCCGAGCTTAAGGTGCTCGGCAAGATCGACCTCTCGGCCATCAACCAGAGCACACGCCCCAAGAAAAAGGGGAAGAACGAACGCCGCGCCGAAAACGCAGACCGCAAGAAGCGCAAACGCATCGGCAAGGAGAAGGTAGATATCGACAAGGCTGCCCAGCAGCCCGGATTCGGCTCTGACTCACGCAAGAAACCCGGCGACGGACAGAACCGTCAGGGCGGTGCCGGTCAAGGTGGCGGCCAAGGACGCGGCGACCGCGACCGCAACCGCCGCCGTGGCGACCGCCGTCAGGCCAAGCCGGAGATCAGCAGCGAGGACGTACAGAAGCAGGTGAAGGAGACTCTCGCACGTCTCACCAACAAGCAGACCAAGAAATCGGTGAAGTTCCGCAAAGAGAAACGCGAGGAGATGCACCGCCACGAGCTGGAGAATGCCGAGAGAGCGGCTGCGGAAAGCAAGATTCTGAAGATCACGGAATTTGTGACCGCCAACGACCTCGCAAGCCTCATGGATGTGCCGGTCAACAATGTGATCGCCACCTGCATGAACCTCGGCGTGATGGTGTCGATCAACCAGCGTCTCGACGCCGAGACCATCAACATCGTGGCCGAGGAATTCGGCTTCGAGACCGAATTTGTCAGCGCCGACGTGACCGAGGCGATCGAGAATCCCGAAGACCGCGAGGAGGATCTGCAGCCCCGCCCGCCGATCGTAACCGTGATGGGTCATGTCGACCACGGAAAGACATCGCTTCTCGACTATATCCGCAAGGCCAACGTGATCGCCGGCGAGGCCGGAGGCATCACGCAGCATATCGGCGCATATAACGTGACTCTGCCCAACGGACGTCACATCACGTTCCTCGACACTCCTGGTCACGAGGCGTTCACCGCCATGCGTGCGCGCGGAGCCAAGGTCACCGACCTCGCCATCATCATCGTGGCGGCCGACGACGACGTGATGCCCCAGACGATCGAGGCCATCAACCATGCCTCTGCCGCCGGTGTGCCGATGGTGTTCGCGGTCAACAAGATCGACAAACCCGCCGCCAACCCCGACAAGATCAAGGAGCAGCTTGCGGCCATGAACTATCTCGTCGAGGAGTGGGGTGGCAAATACCAGTCGCAGGATATATCGGCCAAAAAAGGTATCGGAGTCGAGGAACTCATGGAGAAAGTACTTCTTGAGGCTGAGATGCTCGACCTCAAGGCAAACCCCGACCGCGCGGCCATCGGATCTGTCATCGAGTCTTCGCTCGACAAGGGCCGCGGCTACGTAGCCACCGTGCTTGTGCAGAACGGCACGCTCCGTGTGGGCGACGTCATACTTGCAGGAACAAACTACGGCAAGGTCAAGGCCATGTTCAACGAGCGCAACCAGCGTGTCAAGGAGGCCGGACCCGCCACTCCGGTACTGATACTCGGACTCAACGGCGCGCCGCAGGCAGGCGACACATTCAATGTGCTCCCCACCGAACAGGAGGCCCGCGAGATCGCTTCAAAACGCGAGCAACTGCAGCGCGAGCTCAGCATGCGCACCACCAAGCGCCTCGGTCTCGAGGAACTCGGACGCCGCCGCGCCCTCAACGACTTCCACGAGCTCAACCTTGTGGTCAAGGGAGACGTCGACGGCTCTGTCGAGGCTCTGTCAGACTCTCTGCTCAAGCTCTCGACTCCCGAGATCCAGGTCAACGTGCTTCACAAAGGCGTGGGCGCGATCTCCGAGTCTGACGTGACACTCGCGGCAGCATCCGACGCCATCATCATCGGTTTCCAGGTGCGCCCGTCGGCCGCAGCCCGCAGAGAAGCCGACAAGGAGGGTGTCGAGATCCGTCTCTACTCTGTCATCTACAAGGCCATCGAGGAGGTCAAAGACGCCATGGAGGGTCTGCTCTCGCCCGAAATCCGCGAGGAGATCACCGGCACGGCAGAAGTGCTCCAGACATACAAGATCTCGAAAGTCGGAACCATCGCCGGTGCCATCGTGCGCGACGGCAAGATCAAACGTGCGTCCAAGATCCGCGTGATCCGCGACGGCATCGTGATCTACTCCGGTGAACTCGGATCGCTCAAACGATTCAAGGATGACGTCAAGGAAGTGCTCAGCGGATATGACTGCGGTCTCTCCGTTCAGGGTTACAACGATATCCGCGAAGGCGACCTGATCGAGGCCTACGAAGAGGTCGAAGTCAAGAAAACGCTCTGACAATACATTCCGGTTGGTCCGGAAAAGCATACCAGCCAATCTCACCATAAGGGTGCATCAGAATCTGAACTGATGCACCCTCTTTTTGCTTACGCCAGAATCACCGAAACACCCCCGCGCCTATTTGCCGTGAGGATAACGGAGGCAGATCCCTTGTATTAAATTTGTATGTTTTTTAAACAAAATTGCCAAATCATAACAGTTTCAAATATAGTAAATAAATTAATGATTGTTAAAACAAAAGTTCTGTTTCCTGTTTTGACATTTGAATTTACTTTGATATTTGCGCTTTGAATTACTGCCTACAGACAGCAATTAATAAACTCTGCGAATCAGGTTCAAATTCAAATTTGAACTCAATTTGAACCGGATCGCACAAAAACCGAACTAAAACCGAACGGGATCGCACAAATACCGAACTGAAACCGAACTGAAACCGAACCGGACCGCACAAATACCGAACTGAAACCGAACCGCATAATAACTCCAGTTTACTATCTGGAATCCGGTAGACTCAGACATGCAGCAGATTGTCCTCACCGACACCCTTCCTGATTCAATCGACAAGATCAGCAGGCGATACGGTAAGAACTGGTAAAATTTCAAAATTCTAAAAAACTGATATTCCATAATATGAAGTTGTTCAAACTTATTTCAAGATGTTAATAATACAGTAAAATAATAAAAATACAGCGCATTCAGCAAAGGGC
>VSPN01000108.1 GCA_009775355.1 Muribaculaceae bacterium | reverse complement strand
ATAAGTTTTCTCATAAGCATAGCTTTTTATGGTTAGTATATTCTGTATTGAAGGCTCCTGCAGTTGATCCGATCGATGTTATGATAATGACTTGGACATTTTCACAAGACATCGCAATACATAATCATCCAAACATATTGCCACTCGTTTGCAAATATAGACAATCATTTTGCAATTCGCAACCATTTTGGTAAAAAAATTAAAAAAGGTTACTTTTTACCGCGTCAAGCCCCGCGACCGGACCGGGAGCAGCGCCTCTCCGAGGCGGTGACAACCACGCAAACACGCCATCAATCCGCGCCGTCCGGACCGGGAGCGGCGGACCTCCGGGACGCCGACAGCAGCAACCCCCTTTATCCTTTCAATTTCCTCCCCACAGTTTTCAACGGCTCGGAGAGCCGCTGCTCCCGGTCCGGTCGCGCCCTCAGCCATCACCGCAAACCTCACGCAGAGCCGCAGAGCCGCCGAGTTTTCCGGCAGCGCGAAGCACTCTGCGCCTCCGCGCCCTCCGCGAGAGGCCACAGAGTCAAAGCACCCCGAAACCTCACGCAGAGCGACGCCGAGCCGCAGAGGGCTTCGCGTCAGCGTAAGCTGTCAGCGTCCGAGTCCGACTCCCGCCCTCAGCGGGCCACGAACTTCTTCCCGCCGCGTATGTAGACGCTGCCCGGAACCGTCGTGTCAATCCGACGCCCGAATACGTCATAGACCGGAGCATTCGATCCGGCAGCGTCTGCCTCGATACCGTCTACCGAATTGCCTGACACAAACGGAGAACCGTACACAAGATTGTCCTCACTGTCATAGACCCGGACAAGCGAGGAGTCAATGCCCGGTCTTTCGGTATTGATCCACGGCTCCAGACATGTAGGTCTTTCAAATGTATATGAACCGAGCGAGCCGTTGAATGTAGTGCCGAGTCCCTCGATAAGACTTATGCCGTCTATGTTCATGACGCGGCACTCCTCCCCGCCTATCATGACCGGATCGTCATAGCTGACAGTGGGACAGAATTCAGGACTCAATCCCTCGAACAGGTCGTATGTCCACAGATCTCCCTCTCCGAGAGTCCAGTCATACAATAGCTTATTGTGAAATCCCGAAATGTCGGTGTCCGGTCCGATATGCGTCACATATTCGCCCTCTCCGTCAAGCAGCACATACACCCTGTCTTTCTCCTCGCACATGGCATAAAGCGGAGTGTCGCACACTTCGTCTGAGACGATAAATTCCGGTACGTCAGTGCTTGTTTCAGTGGTCACTTTCCTGATGATGCGAGCCACACGGTACGCCCGGTGGTCGAACTCCATGACATCGCCGTCAAAGCGGATGAAATGATACACATAGTTCCACCGGTTCCGGTCATTGTCAGGATGACCTCCGTAGCTGCGGTATTCCCACACGCGACCCTTGCGCACGGTCGGCTGATAGCCGTAAGTGTTGTCCGACGGATACCAGGCATTCTCCTGCTCGTAGATGACATTCCCTTCCGAGTCAAACACACGGTTGAGTGTGCATTGCAGCAACGGATAGCGGCTGTTGTCAGGAATCCCGGTAATCATATAGAAATTCAGAATCCCCGCAGTTCCGTTGAAAGTCGGGCCGATACCCTCGATAAACTCCATATCCGGAATTGGGAAATTGCGACTGTCAAGACGCATCACCTTGCATTCCCTATCTTCTATCATAACCGGACTCATATATTTCAGAGTCATGGCTTCATATTCAGAGTCATCATCGTTTCCGATGCTCCAACCTGAACCCATGGCAGGATAATAGACCGTCTCTCCATCCTCTCGGTTCCAGTCATAGACAAGAAACTCGTCAGTGATCACACTCTCTGGCAGAAGTTCCGGATTCTCGCGCACCACTGATACCAGTACACTTTGATCCGATTTTTTCTCTTTCTGGACTAGTGTGTAGACTTTCCCGTCTTCCTCGCGCATATAATACATTGTATCGTCGCGGTCTTCTTCGGAATATAGGAATACCTTCCAATTGTCTTCCGACAGAGCCTTGGGTCTATAGGCTTTGGTCTTGAAAACAACCATTCTCTTGTAAACCTTGCCGTTAGCCACAACCTCGCTTCCGTCAAATTTCAGACAATGTATATAACTGCTGTTCAACTCATTCATTGTGCCTTGCGCCGAATACTCCCACACGCGCCCCTCGCGAACCATCGGAACATAATCGTCAGCGGTCGCCATGCAGAAACCGCACGCGGCCAACGCAACTGTAAGTATAAGTTTTCTCATAAGCATATTTTTTAAGGTTATTGTTTCAATGATAAAGGCTTCAGCAGCTCTTCCGACAGATGCTCCGACAATCGCTTATGCATCATAATAAAACATCACAATACACAATTATCCGAACACATTGCCGCTCGTTTGCAAATATAGACAATCATTTTGCAATCCACAAATATTCCGGCAAAAAAAAATAAAACAACTATTACTGTCCGCTAAACCATAAAAAGGCGAGTCCAACTTCCTGAACGGCAGAAGTTGGGCTTACTTTTTGTAT
>VSPN01000107.1 GCA_009775355.1 Muribaculaceae bacterium | reverse complement strand
TCCGACACCGTATGTTGAATAGCATGGTTGAGACCATGCTCTCAATCATCCCTCGCAAAATGATTGACAAGGGTCTGCACCATATAATCGAACCGGGGCGCAATAAATCATGTGCCGGTGTTTAAGAGCTTGTTTAATAATAAATGTTACCGTCAGGGCGGTCAGTCACCGGGCAGATTTTCGCTTGCGATGAAGGAGTTATGGGGATCCATAACGACTGAAGAGCAGACGGAAATATGCCGGTGAATGACCGGTCAGAGGTAATCTTTCTCACGATTTTAAAGTTTTTTTTCAATTGTCTCGCAATTCAGCATGAGCCTGTCGGGTTCTCAAGTTACCTCCGGTCCCGCATATCCTGGACGCTTTTTGACCTGTTCCTCAGTCGTGTACATAAAGTACACTCCATCGTCACATGCCAAAAATCGTCGCAAGCTATGTGACCCTGACGGCAACCGATTACACCTGTCCAAGTGCCGCGTATGGCTTTGGGACTCTCCTGATCATCAAGGAGGTCGTAGTTGATGGTCCAGGTGCCATCAGCATTCTTGATTATTTCTACTTGACCTCCGGCTACACAACCGCGCTTGATAACGTCCTGCTGTCCGTCATCGGAATTTGAACATAATGGATCCGGTAGCCCAGTCAATATCAAAGTATCCAGGCTCGATAGTGCCGGCACAGTTGCCGTCATCGGTCACCTTGTAGATACCCGGTTTGAAATCATCTTTGAGATTGAGGATTAGGTTCATTCTGTCGTTGATCATTCTGTATCTGCTGTTCTCGTTGAAGTTGTCGATGTGCACATGTTCGCCGTTGTTAACGAATAATATTTGCGCGTCGGAAAGGTCAAGGGTATAGTCTTCGGTGAGTAGAGTATTGTCGGCTACGGGTAGATTTTGCACATCGATGTTTCCTTCGTAGTGGCCGGTGATTTTATTGCCTGTGGCGGTTGTGAAGTCGTATGAGAATGAGTATTGTCCGTCGCTTTTTCTGTCGACAGTTACAGTTCCTGATTTCACGAGTCCGACCTCAATATCATCGGAGGTATTGCAGTGAAGCAGGTGTGTGTATCCCGGGAATGAACCACCCATGAAGTTGACTGAGTTTCCGGCAACGAGAGTGTTTTCTGTAGCGGGCATTGCATCGCTTACAGTCCAGGTGCCCGGCTCAATACGCCCCTGCTCATCGAGCTTTACATTGCCTACAAAAGTGAGGTAGTTGTTCGGAACGTTGAGCCAGCCCTCATCAGTGTATCCGTTTTCGGCAATAGTGATGTTCATATTGCAACCGTTGCCGCCGGACTGCTTTGTGTCGAGATATGTGGCGGTTAACTCACCGCCGAAAATATTGGTATCCTGTCGGAACCATTTGAGCGACTGGTCTTCAAAAGTGATTTTGCCTTCGAAATCGGTGAAGTAAGTCTTTCCGTCGGTGTCTACTGCCTCAAGCGAAGCGATTTTGCCGGTCGCGAGATTATATCTGATATTAAGTTTGGCGGCGCTAAACAGTGAGGCTGGCGCTCATACACAACGTAACTGCGTTCGCCCGGACGGATTGTCCATTCATCGAGAGAGTTCTCGTTGCCGAGGGTATGTGTGCTTTCAGGAAGGAAGGGGAAAGCGGGGTCTTGGGGTTCGGGCGCCCAGAAGCGCAGCTGGTAAAATATCGCGTCGTCGGGGATGAATCCCTTGTCATCATACATAACGTCGGTGATCTGCAGATTGTAGTTGTATCCGCTGTCCTTCTGAGCGTCGGCATAATATACCTGGTGCATGAATATGCTCTTCGTTGCTATATCCACAGACTGGGGAAGATCGAATGAAATGCTTGTGACTTCATCGTCGTAATATGCAGCAACAACTTTTCCTTCTTTCATCAGATATACTGTGGCGTTTGCTAAACCTGCGGCCATAGCGGCGAGCAGCAATACGGCATTTCTAACAGACTGTTTCATATGTTGTGATATTTTTAGGGGGGGTGTTTACTGTGATTGATTATTGTTTGATGAATTTGAGTGTATGCTCCCGGCCTACACTGATTATATAGATGGCGGGGGCAAGGCTGATGATGTCGATGCTGTGATGGTGTTCAAGCACTTTGTCGGTGAGGATCGTATTGCCGGCGAGGTCACAGATGGCCCAACGGGTGTCGACTTCGGCGCCGGTGATTGTGATGGCCCGGCCGATTGGCTGACCACGATACGAGACTTGGAGGAAGTCACAAGCTCTACAGATACATCATTGGTGAGCAAAATCATGTCGATATCTGCGCGTTTAAATGTCTGCGGGTCACTGTTGCAGACAATCACATCGATTGATTCGGGGCTAAGGTTGATCGACTTCACTTCCGCTTTCTCAAATGAAGTTTGCTCGCCGTTCTTGCCGACGACAGATAAAAACTTTACTTGAACTTCAGCTATTCCGACAACATTTGACGCGATAATCGTAAATAGAATCGTTCTTTTTATCATAAAATAGGGATACTCAGCTAATCGCCAACTAATTGTTTGCCAAAGTCGTAGATATTTTGTAACTTTACAATGAACCCCCG
>VSPN01000106.1 GCA_009775355.1 Muribaculaceae bacterium | reverse complement strand
TCTATCAGGACTTCGGGTAGGATGGCTCTGAGCAGTTGATCTGGTTTCATTGTGCAAAGATAACACTATACTCTTGACACCCCCTCCCGCCCACCGGAAAAATCCGCTGACCCGTAGGCCGTCTCCGGAAAATACCTGTTGTGCACAAGATGCTCATAGATGGCGTCTTCCGGATTCACACCCGGCTTCATCGCCCCTTTGGCATACGGATCCTTTATCTTGTATACCCGACCGTGATCATGGTCTATGACGACCTCGCTCTCGCCCGATCCTTTCGTATACTTGATGCCGCGGGCAAGCACCTCTTCCTGCTTTCGGTAATGTCCGTTGCGTCTGGCAATTTCTACTAGCCTTTCGGATTCCGCTTCGCGTCGATTTCTCTCGCTGTGCTCTGAATATTCATTATGTGCAGCTCCCAGCCCTTCTTCATACACTCGTATATCGCTTCGGTCTCGATCGGCCTCCACGCCTCGGGCTGTGTCTCCAGCCACTGCACCGCCGTTGTCTGCGGCGGATAATCCATCATTATCTTGTTCAGATCCGTCTCCATGCTGCAAAGTTACCGATTTTTCTTCGGATTCCAAACCCGACTCTCCACTCTTTTCCTCCGGACTGTCGCCATATGCCGCATCTGCCTTTGCGAGATCCTGCATGGCCTCCACATATTCGCGGGCTGCATCTTTCTGCGCGTCCGTCAGGTCCGGATTGGAAAGAATCTCCTCCGGATTCTCGTTGACAATACTCAGCCAGTACTCTTGCTCGCCATCAAACATCTCCTCAAACCGCTCCATGGCTTCCTTAGCCCTCGCGATCGCTGCGTCAATGTCGGGAGTACCGGGTTCTGTAACGTCAGTCGCTTCCGGCGCCGCGCCTCTTACCGCACCTGACGCCTCTGTTTCCGATTCTGTACCCGCCTCAGTTTGCGCCGCTGTACCCGCGGATGCCGACGCCCCGGAGTTCATGCCGCTGTCGGCATTCTCCACATCGGCATTCTCCACATCGGCATTCTCCACATCGGCACGCGCTGCGTCTTCCCGAAGCTCCTCATCCTCGAGAATCCGTATCCTCCGCTCGGTTTCCGCTTCCGCACTCATCACAGGCTCGACCGAAAGGACCGCACCCGGATAGATCGCCTTTTTCTTTCCATCCTCCGGATCATATACCCAGATCACAGGCGACGACTCTGACGCAAGAACGGTGCTCCCGTCATCCGACAGGCGAAGCTCGCCCGAAGTCACCATGACCCTGCGGTCATCGGCTTTCAGCACAACAGGCTGGATGTTCCCCTCCCTGTTGGTCATCGCCGCCACTTCGTCGCGGATTCTGTCGCGGGCGTCCCGACGGTCGTCGGCGCGGCGCACCTCCTGTCCGTGCGCGGCAAGAAGAGACATGACATATGCCTCGGCAGCCTTTTTCTGCCTCTCATTCAGTTTGTCATTGTTCCGGATCTCAGCAACGATGCCGCCGGCGTCATCGATCTCTCCGAAATGCTCCATAGCAACATCAGGATACTCGAACGCGTCCGCCATCATCCGCTCCGCTTCCTGACGCTCTTTAAGGAGATCTCCGGCATTTCCGTTCGCCTCGGCCTCATAACCCGACCGCATGGCGCTTTCGGCAGCCTGACGCGCTTTCTCCGACTGGACTGCCTGATCCGACTGCAGACCTGACTGCTCTGATGTCTCTCCGGTACTACGCGGGTCTGATCCGGCGCGGCTCTCCTCTCCGAGATCCCCCTCACGCCAGTCTCGCTCCTCACGCGCCGCCCGCATCCTCTCACGTGCGGCCACCGCTCCCTTCCATCTGTATGACGCACGCAGATAGTCGACCACCGCCTGACAGGTTTCAGCCGGAACTCCCTTCTCCGAAAGCGACCTCAGACATGCAGCCACCTCGCCAGGATTCATCTCCTTGTCGGCACGCATCACCGACCCAAGTATCATAAGACCATCCTTGTCGACTCTGCCGTCCTCTCCTCTGAGAAGCGAGGCCATACGCGCTGCCGCAACCTTTACCTCCGACTCGTGACGCATAACGCCCACATCGCTCCTCAGCGACCTGACACGGCTTGCGCCTGATTTCATAATTCCGGTCGTGAATTCCGCCGCAAGCAGACCGATGATCATATCGCGTGCCGACTCCTCGCTCAGCACATCTCCCATCTCCGGATCTCCATCCGCACGACCGAACGCGTCCGATGCGATAACCGACATCACCTCGCCGCTCTTCATCTTTACAAACGCGTCGACCGGATTGCCGAACGGCAAGCCCATGCCTCGCTTGTCGAGATATTTGACCGCACGACCGATCCCTTTGACAGCCTCTCCGCCAAAGGTGGCCGGAAACATGAACGCCGCGTTCGTGCCGGCTGATGCTGTGAATGTCTTGGCCATCGCGTTACCCATCTGATCTCCCGACAGTCCTGTCAGTTTCCCCTCTCCGTCGTAGACCGGAGCTGCCAGACTTCTCCCCACCGACTCCTCAAGATTGCGTGCGAGCTGAGTGGTGACTGACGCCGATGCACCCTCGCCTATAGCCGCCCCGATCACCTTGGCCACATTGCCCGCAAACCGCCGCGCGTCCACCGATGCCGACGACACTCCGAGCTTGTAGAGCAACACCGGAGCATTCATCAGAGTGGCGCGAACCGCCGCCGGCCCCACCTCGCGTGCAATACCGGTCAATGTGCGGCGAACCGCTCCCGATGCCGGATTAAGTCCGAACTCGACTGCGATCTCTGCCAGAGCGGCCGTGAATTCTCCCGCCTTGCCGGCCTGCGACTTCTCATAATGACCGTCGGCTGCCAACCGGGAGAAGTGCGACTCGACTGCCCGCTGTTCTGTCTCGGTAAGT
The DNA here is from genome assembly GCA_009775355.1 of Muribaculaceae bacterium. GTDB lineage: Bacteria > Bacteroidota > Bacteroidia > Bacteroidales > Muribaculaceae > Lepagella. Next base: position 4,002 of record VSPN01000106.1, on the reverse strand, counting down.
TCCTCGCCGCGCTTCAGCTTTCCGGCCACACGCACAAGCTGAGTCGCGTCGTTGTGCATCGACCGCAGACCCAAAGGATTGACCGCTATTTCGCGCAGCCCGCGCCCCACACCTTTCATGAAGTTCCACACTGTCTCGCGGCCTCCGTCTCCCTCTGAAGCTGCTTTCGCTTCATCGAGCGCACCGAGATTCCACGCCTCCTGTCGAAGAGCACGCAGCTCGCTGTCATATCCGGCGGCAAGATCCACCCGACGCATCACATCCATGTCGGAGTCTCGTCCCGCCAGAATGCGCCGCCCCTCCGGAGTGGCGGCCAGACTCTCTCTGACATCTTTCTCTATCTCTGCCATACGCCGCTCCTGCTCTCTGCGGTTGGCAGCCGTGCGACTGTCAAGAGTCGAGGCAAGACGCTCGAACTCAACCTCGCCGGCCATGCTCTCGCGCAGAGCCTCGCGCTCATCCTCCGACATCCCGCGCCATTTGCCGGGATGCTCCGTGCGGAATTGCTCGACTCTACGGTCTGCCTCTTCTCTCTCTTTCCGTAGATCTGACGAAGCGCGTGCCCTCAGCTCTGTATCATCGGCTTTGGCAAGCATGCCGTCAAGATAACGCATCTCCGCGACGCGCTTCATGATCGTACTGCGCGAAGAGCCTGTGACAGTAACCTCAGGAAGTGCGATCGGATCGGCCGATGCGCCCCTCGGATCAATTCCGCTCCCGGCAGGCGTGACATATATGTCTTCCGGATCGTTCATTACACGCGTGTCGGCGGCGAAGGGCTCCCGTCCGGCAGCATCGCCCGCGTCCTTATGATAATACAGACCTCGCGGTGCTTCTGTCGACATCGCCCGGGCCTCTTCCGTTGATACATGTCTACCCGTCGATCCCGCGTCGTTGGCTCTCTTCTTGGCCGCTGCCTGAGGAGAAAGCTGCTCGTCATAGCTGACCTCCGCATCAATGTCCGCCATGTCAGTGTTGACATCTTCATGCACAACCCCTCGGGAGTCACGTCTGCCGTCAGCAGACTCTTTCCCGCCGTCAGCCTCTTTCCCTTCGACCGCAGCAATCGCCGCGTCCCAGTCAATGCCCTCCTCGTCGGCACGCCGGCGACCCTCCTTGTTGCGTTCCGCCATAGCTCTGGCATTCTCCAGAAGCATTTTGCGGTAAGCTGCGGCCTCCTTTTTCTCTCTCCTGCTGTCATCGGATATTCTCTGTGCGGCCTCCGCGGCCTCCAGTTCATGTGCAGCCACGCGCAACTGTTCCGCACCGCTCAACCGAGTGCCGGCATGTCGGTTTTCATCCCCGACAGCATTGCTCCCGACAGTTCCGCTTCCTGCTGACCCTCCTGACTTTTGTCCGGATGGAGTCCGAACCTCTTCCTTTTGCACCGCCTCTGCCGTGGCGATACCATCTCCAGCAACAGCATCGGTCACATCCGGGAAGATCCTCGTATCCATTACAGGCTCAGTCTCGCCTGTTACAACAGCACGCGACTGCCCGCTCACCGCATTTCCCTGCGATGCAGCAGCCGGACCCGAAGATTGCGGTTGCGCAGAAGTGCCTGAAGATTGCGGAGAGTCGCCCGCAGCTCCGAACATATCAGTCCTGAACACACCGAATTCCGGCGGCGTATATCCCTCTCTTTTCAGAGTCTCATAAACTCCCCTCAGATTCTTCTCATCACGCATGTCATTGACAAACACACCGAATTCCGGCGGCGTATATCCCTCCTTTTTCAGAGTCTCGTAGACTCCCCTCATATTTCTGTCATCACTCATGTCTATATCGCGCTCTGTCTTAAGTCCTGTTAATGTTGTCTTAAATTACGATAATGCAGTCTTGATTTACCTGCGCCCGATTCGCTCTTGACTCTCAGCCTCGAATCATATGCGTCACCAACGGTATGTATTTTCACGCAAATCAATCTGTACCAATACTCTCTATGTACGCATATCCTTTTACGGATACCCTTTCCCTTTCGTCACTTTTTTCTTTCTGTTTACCGTCCGTTCATGCTCGGCGATCGCCTGCATCTTCTGATCCTTGGTCGGCTTGAGGTGCTTTTTGCTTCCTGACTTCGGGTTTCCCGCCTCTGTCCTTTTCTCTTGCGGCAGCGCGGAGAAATAATTGTCAATATCCGTGTCATACACTCTGGTTTCCACACCATCCGCACTCGTGATGACAGAATATCCTCCGCTCTTCGACCTGTAGTATGCCGCCTGTGCGCCGGCCGCATTTCCCTGAGCCATATTTTTCTTAGTCTGCGAGTCAAGCACCGCGCCCTTTTTGGCCTCGTTTTCATTGCGGGCCTTATAGTACGGTTCGGCATAACCGGCCTTGACATCGGCCTCCTTTGCCTCCGACTTCGCCTTGTCTGCCTCATGTCCTTTTTTCTCCACCTCCTTACCCTTGATGGCGGCGTCAAGTTCATCGAGCCGTTTCTTAAGCTCTGCGGCCTCGCGCGCCATTCTCAACTTCTCCTTCTGCTCGGCCAGATCACGCAGAGTCCTTGCGCGTTTATCCTCCAGCTCTCCGAGTCTGAGCGAATACTCCGTATACTCGTCATCCTTCTTCTTACGCGCCTCCCTGATCTTGTCGATACTGTCTCCGACAGACTTTGAAAGACTTTCCAGCTTCGCACTCGGCGCATAACGCGTGGTGTAGTACAGATTACCAAGAGCCGACAGCCCGTCGCCAATTGCAGCGATAATCTTCTTCGACCTCTCCCTGCGCTCACGCTTCTTCCGGTCGGCGGCGCTTTCGAGGCTGTGTTCGTCAAGCCAGTTGCGGTAATACCTTATCTGTCGGTCGAGTCCCGCCACAGCCTTTTCGTCAGTCGTCACATCCTCGCCATCATCTTGTGCGTCAGTCGCGGCATGCGAATCCATATCGGAAGGAGAGTCCTGCGCACCCACCGGATCATCACCCCGCATCGCACCCGTCTCCGATCCAGTTGAGATTGCGGATTCAAAAGAACCCGATGGGACTTCGGATGCAGAAGATCCGGCATTAGTTCCTCCCGGAGTTTCAGAGTGTATCCCGCTACTCGTCCCGGTGCCGACGTTACTCACGACAGGGACAGCAGAGCCGGCATCCGCTACATCCGGGTCTCCGTCAGAGTAATGCCTGTCAGTTATATTCTAGGGTGTTCAGTTTGATGTTCTCATTTTTGAATCAAAAATCATGAGTGAATAGCCATAAGTTCCTGATATACATTAGTGATTCTGTGTAATAGAACAATGTTGAAAACATGGTAAAATTCAACTCAAAAATTAGCGACTTTGTTGAGGACATTTTACTGATATATAAAATATTACGACTATAAAAAGAACATAAAAGTTGGAACATTCTACTGAACACCCTAGTTATATTCCTTGTCATAATTCTCCTTTAGTGCTCGTTTATCACTTTCTGACCAATCAATTCCGGCAATATCCGCACCCGCTTTCGACACACCGCCGATCGCCTGTGTGACAGCATGCGCCTTGTTAACCTCCATGTTTGCCAGAGCATCGTCATATCCCGCCTTGTTCTTAAGATAAGTCTCCTCGATCCTGTCCTTGCGTGCGTCACCAGCGGCGGCAATGCGCGATGTGGCCTCGGCCAGTGCCTGATTGTTGGCCGCCTTGGCCGCGATCACGCTCTCGGTCGAACCCCCTGTCACTGCCTGCATCCCAGCCACCTCCCTGTTACGGTTCTTGATTTCCTCACCAGTCTTTGTCAGTATGCGTTGTGCGTCCGCCCGCTGCGTGACGTCCTCGTTATACCTGCGGTCATACCACGCCTGGTTCTCCTTCTTTCTGGATTCAATGTTCTTTTTTGCCTCCCGCATCGCCTCCGACGCCTTAAGGCCGCCGAAGATACTTCCTGCCACAGAAATCCCGGCACCAATCAGACTTCCAATCATAACAGATAATTCAAAAGTTAACACTAGTGTCTCTTAAAAAGTGTTAATCAAATTCGAGGTCAAGAGTTGGATGGCAATTTGCTATTTGTGCTGGC
>VSPN01000105.1 GCA_009775355.1 Muribaculaceae bacterium | reverse complement strand
CCTTTGCTGAATGCGCTGTATTTTTATTATTTTACTGTATTATTAACATCTTGAAATAAGTTTGAACAACTTCAATAGATATGATAGTGGACCAATAAGATATGGGATTACATTTCCATTCAATGTTCTTTGGGATACTTGGAATGATTTTATAACTGAGGCTAATAACATAGGTTTTGTGTTCCAAGACACAGCAAAACTTAAGGAATTAGGCTCTTTTTATGATCAATGTAAAAATGGAATAGACTCTGTTCAGTTTGATTTAAAAGCGTTGGATAATGAGTAAAGAGATTAATCTTTTATTGCTTATCAAGCACATAGAATACATAAATTAGGTGAATTAGAGAAGAACAGCATATGTTCCAATAAGTGGCATATATGTAATCGTGGAAAATCAAATGATTAAGAGTTGAGTCGTGGGAATCTATGAGATTTGAGTTGGTCCCAAACTGGAACCAACTGTCGTAGATGAAATAAAAGTAAGTACGAATCATGTGGTCTCACATGGATTAGAGAAATTTCAGTTGTCAAGTTTTTCTTGACAACTGAACAAGAGGTTAAGAACATATAGCGTATAATGATATATTCTTGATGACTTATGATTATATTATCGCAAAAAACTAAAACGAAACGCCACAAGAAACCAAAACGAAACACCACAAAAAACCAAAATACAGTTTGTAAACACACTTAAAATCATTATCTTTGCAGACGCAAACCAATAATATCGGATATGGCATACTTACCTCGAATCGCAGACCATATATTAAAGGAGTATCTGGAAGCATTTGGCACTGTTCTTATTGAAGGACCTAAATGGTGTGGTAAAACGACTACAGCCGAACAACAAGCCAACAGTGAACTGAAACTCCAAAACCCGGACACACGGGATGGCTATCTTGCCACTGCCGCCACACGTCCCTCTCTTCTTTTGGATGGATCGACTCCGCGCCTGATTGACGAATGGCAGGATGCGCCTACTTTATGGGATGCCGTAAGGACAGCCGTGGACAAACGTCAGAAAGTCGGACAATTCATACTTACCGGATCCAATTCTGTAGATAAATCCAAAATACGTCATACCGGAACTGGTCGCATAGCACGGATGCGGATGTTTCCTATGAGCTTGTGGGAATCCGGTGAGTCAACAGGAGAGATATCTCTTACAGAACTTTTTAATGATCCGGACTTAGTTATTGATGGTAAGACATCAAAACTCGACATAAAACAGCTTATATTCGCTTCATGCAGGGGCGGATGGCCTGCGTCATTATTGGGAACTACTTCTCGTGCACAATTATTGGTCGCCAAGAATTATCTACAAAGTGTTTGTTCAAGTGATATCTCTACGGTTGATGGGGTGAACCGGAATGAAAAGCTTGCACGTGAAATATTACGTACGTATGCCCGTAATATTTCCACGCTTGCCAAAAAGAGCAAAATGATTCAGGATGTGGCTTTGACGACAGAGAGTTGTACGGAGCCAACATTTGACAGTTATGTGTCGGCATTGGAAAAACTGTTTGTTATTCAAAATATTGATTCTTGGTCACCTGCTGTCCGTTCTGCAACAGCAATAAGAAGAGGGAAAAAAAGAGGTTTTACAGATCCATCTATTGCTGTGGCCGCACTTGGATTATCACCCGAACTGTTGCAGATGGATTTAAAGACCTATGGATTTATTTTTGAATGTATGGCCATGAGGGATTTGCGGGCATATTCCCAATCATCATACGGATCGATTTCGTATTATCATGACAGGTATGATCTTGAAGCGGATGCTGTTCTTCATCTTGATGATGGACGTTATGCACTCATAGAATTCAAACTTGGAGGGACTGAAATTGATACAGGAGCCAAGCATCTCCTTGAAATCAGGGAACTCGTAAGAAAAAAGAACGAGAAGGAAACTCAGATAAAAATGAGAGAACCGGATTTATTGCTAATCATTACCGGCGGGCCGATTGCATATACGCGTCCTGACGGCGTAAAAATAATTCCGTTGTCTTGTCTTAAAAATTGATTTTAATAGCAGGAAGACATCACCAATATTAAGTCATTTCCCAACTATCGCAAAATTTGCGACGGTTGAAAAGCAATGTGCATTTTTTACACATTGCTTATGATTGTGACCGTGCATTTTGAACCGATAGAATAACCTCTCTTTCAAGTTCGGCATATTTTTTAATCTTGGATTGTAGCTTCCGGCGGAATTTTGCAAGTGTCTCATCTTCTGCCTCATTAAAGAACATATTGTTCTGCCGCTGGTATTCAAGATATTCCTGTTCCTTGCGTCGGGCTATTGTGATTTGGGCCTTAGCCGCAGATAGTCTGGAAAGAGCGGAACCGAAATCCATGCTTAGTCCGGTGCGCCTGTCATAATATGAGAAATATGTCTGAACGTTCTCTTTGGGATATTGGCA
>VSPN01000104.1 GCA_009775355.1 Muribaculaceae bacterium | reverse complement strand
GGGGGTTCATTGTAAAGTTACAAAATATCTACGACTTTGGCAAACAATTAGTTGGCGATTAGCTGAGTATCCCTAAAATAAATGTGTATGAGCAATATGTTTGAGAAATTTTATGAGAGATATGCTCCAGATGAACAGGAAGTAATCGTACTGATTCAACATACATTGGGTGCCAGATATGATAATGGCTTTTGGGATATGTCCGTCATATCTCTGGGCATGGTGTTTAGTGCCACCGGTGAGACCAATATTCGGAAAGGTCGGCTGGAGTGGCCTGTCACCAAGAAAGAAATAAATGGTGCGAAAGGTTGGAAACGATTTGAGAGAGAACAAATTTACCGTATCAAGGTCAGGAAACTGTTGGATGAGTATGTGCCGAAAGAAGCCTCCCCTGAAAAATTCAACAGTTGGGCGATCATAGAAGTGTTGGAGCAGTCGGTTGCCTGTCCGGAGTTAGAGGCGGTTTTGGTGGAATATAAAAAGCCTGTGATCATAGAGGACAAGGTGTTGGGAACACTGATTCTAAATCGGGAGTTCGATATGTTTGAAACTACCCTCTTATGGAACAGTAATGATATTCTTTTCATGCTTGAGGTTAACCCGGAGAGCAAATCTTCATGGAGCCGCGCCCGTACAGCGGCAAAAAAGTTGATTGCCGAGCAGAAAATATGGGATGAAAACATGCGGGAATTTGCGGCAAAGAAACTCACAGTCCTTGCCAACGACTGGCAGACTGAGGATGAGGGAAGCAAGGATACCAAACCAATTACTGAGGACGAGTTTGCGAAGCGTATCACACTCTTGGAAATTTCTATCACATCAGGTGGTAGCTTTACTGCTTATTATAATGATGATGATATGTTTAGGGGACATGCCGTAGAGATTATTGGTTCTCTGAAGAAAGGCATTGCCTATGCCAACATTGCAGGATAACCAATCGGAATGTCCTGACGACATATTGGACAAATACTTAGGCTGAACATTGACAGTGTTGAGATGGGAAATTGATTTTAACAAGCAGATGAGTCTTTATATAAAGACTATCTGCTGGGCATTATGTTTCTAAACAAATTTAAGTATGATTTATATTCGTAAACAATCATGCCAAGAAATTCTTGATATAACTTTATCTCCGGGAGTATCGGTACAACTATTCGGAAAGCAAGGTTATACCCACAGTCAGTTGCAAGCTATCAACAAGTTGCTTGCAACAAACAACTGCATTATACATCTTGACTGCGACTTCGGAGAATTCAATAAAGGAAACGGCCTGATATACAATCTTCACATTATTGAATATTTGACTAACGTCCGTCAGTTGTTCATTACTAACTACTCATATAAGGTAGAATTAGATTCTATCGAGTTTGTTTTGCATACACCGCGATTACAATGCCTTTCGCTTTCAGGACAAATTAAAAACAATATCTCATTTCAAAGTCTGCTAAAGTTAAATGGTCTTGACACACTTCTTTTCGGAGAATATATGAATTTATCTAAGAAACAGTGTCAAACCATTAACTGTTTGACTAACCTTAAAGAATTATCTGTAAAAGGGTTGGATGCAAAGTACCTATTGCCCAATTCCAATATGATTAGGCTATCTATATATTCAAAATTAAAAAACATGGATAGTTTGCCTCATATATTTCCGAATTTAGAGTATTTATATCTCAGGCGTCAAACAAATTGCTCGGATTTTTCATGGATCTCTAAGTTTTTTAAATTGAAAAAACTTTACTTACATTGGATTTATGGGCTTGAAAAGTTACCCGATTTGTCAAATATACAAGATTTGGAATTGTTGGAATTAGCTAGATGTCCAAATCTGAGCGACGGCATGGAGGGACTTGCATCACTACAAAATTTGAAACGCTTTTTCGCAACAGAACTGACTCAGTTAACAACAGAAGTGTTTGAAAGCACACTTCCTTATTTGAAGAATCTAAAATCAGTGTATATATATTTCAGAAACAACAATGCGGAGAACAAGACTATGGACGGTTTGATGAAAAAATATAATTGGAACAGCCTTCCAATTTATTAAAGAAAACAAATGAGTAGATGGAGTAAATTGCAAAAGGATTTGTATCTGATAATTGATCCGACGATCGATTTTCAGATTCATTGTGTTGCCTATCCAATGAGAAGCAGATACGGCAATACCGATTTGCCACGTTATTGGATTACGTTAGGTAAAGAAATAATCTTTGATTATCCCAAACAGTTTGTCACACATGATGGTCTAATACGCAATTTCAAACCTCATGGCATAACAAAAAATTATCCATATAAAAATGATGTTTCAGATATATCCGATTTGATCCGGGAATATATTGACACACCGGTATCGGAGATTATGACCAAGCATTTTGAAAACGACTATTGGGGCTTGGCAAACATTCTTCGTGCTGCCGACAGACGCATCGGTCAGCGAAGATTGGACATCCTGCGTCGCAGAATCAAGAACCAAGCCGCTCAAATGATATTGGGACTAAGAATAAAACCAACAGCAACATCCAACCAGCCTCCGGCTGAATAAGTGGAACGCTGCCGAACATTAATGGTAATGGTGAAGGAACTTGGAAATATATTTGGGAACAAATCCCAGTTTGCGATAGAAGCAAAATTATGGCAACTTGATGAAAACCCTATATTCATAAGTTGGTGCTTATGGATAAGAGGTGATATGGTAGGCGATATTGAACAAAGAGCTTTATTGTCAGCTGAAATGGCCCGCATTTCAAAAGTAACAAAACATAAAGGAGAACGCCATATTCCATCTGTTGAAATGGCGGCAAACAATTTAACAGACAAGTTGGTCGATGCCATTTGGGGTGACGACTATCATTATATGCAATATCCGTTCTCTGCTTATGTTGACATACTTTCTCAACATGGAGAATGTTTTCAAGGTTACTTTGTCTTTCTTGTGGAACAAAAGGGTTATGAATGGCTGTTGGCAAAGGATAATGTAGAAAATAATTATTATGACATCAAATTGTCCGCAGGTATGATATATTCATATTTTGAAGAGTTTTCAGCATGGATTGCCGATTCAACCATGCTGACAATCAGAACAGAAAAAGCATTAATAACAAATGAATAATTGCCTAATGGGAGGTTATCCGCTGAGCATTAAAACTATCGTAAGTTATGTATCGGATAAAGACATCAGAATTGCTTTCAGGAAAAGGGATAGCCAAAGAATTGACAAGTATTGAAGTTGTCAAGAACATATCAGATGATTCTTGTGAAACTAAACGTCATTATCTTTTGGTGGCTTACTCTCTTGAATATAAAATTGAGTTTTCTTTTGATAAAGCAAATAAGGCATGTCAATATATAATGGTCGAAGAGAACGAAATAAATAGAGAAAAGCAAAATGTCAATATATAATGGTCGAAGAGAACGAAATAAATAGAGAAAAGCAAAATGTCAATATTAAATTCATTGATGATATATCAATTTTTGGACAGCATGTCAATAAAGTTAGAGAGAAATTTCAGGACTGCATTTCATTTGACAACTGTTTAAGAATTGGAGATGCCGAACTATATTTTGAGGATGAGAAAGTCTATAGCTTATATTATCTCCCTCCAACATTATCGTTAATAAAGAAATGATTGCAGTATGAGAAAGGAAATAATACAAACGGTCATTAAACCATATATGAAGAGTAAGGCTTTCAATAACAAAGGAAGGCTTTTTACGAAAGACCTGGGTTTGTTTCAGATAGAAGTTGAAATTCAAAGCCAACGTTATTACAAAGATGAAGGCTCTGAAAATTTCAGAATTAAGTATTCTTTGGTTTGTAGTGAATTGACTGAATTATCGGGCTGGACATTATCATTTACAGGCGGAAGCATTTCAGAAGAAAGTTCATGGATAGAAATAAATCAACAGACGGATACCGAGCGATTGAGAAAATGGCTTCTATGTGAGCTGGATTCCATGATGGATAAGTTTGAGAACTTATATTCAGTTGAATACTTGCTGGAAATTTGGAAAAAATATAGCAATGATTTTCAATACCTATTCTTATTGATGAAATTCAAACCTGAGCAACTTGATGAATGGGAAAATGATAAGATTCTTGAAATGCAAAATCTGGATGCCGAACTTCAGGAGCTATCATACGAGAAGTCGGAACAAGAAAAAAGAAAAGATTGCTTGGATAAAGAGATGAGAATAGGCGGCCTTCAGATGAAGATAGATAAAATTCTTTCGGCAAAAAAGTGTATTTTTAGAGCTATGGATTTTATCAAATGCAACATTAACAGTCTGTCTTCCGACTGAATAAGCGGAACGCTGTCAAACTATTGAAGTAATATGAACAGTCAAGCATTGTTGCCTAAAGATAAATTTGATTTGGACGTGGTTAATCGTCTGTCATCGGCAACACCAGAACAAGTGTCCGGTGTTGCGCCCTCTCTATTGGAATGGATTGCTGATATGAATTGGCCTGTTGCCTCTGAGATTATTCAGGTCTTACCCGGATTTTACAAGGTGCTTTTACCGAATATTGAGTCCATATTGACTAATCCTGACAACGATATAATTTGGCGATGCAATATTATCAGCAAACTATTGACACAATTTCCCCAAGAAAGTCTATTGCCTCTTTTTCCAATCATACAGAAATATGCTGACTTTATTCCTCAGAATGAAGATGAAGAAGATTTGAAGAATGTAGCGTTGGATTTTGTTGCATGGTATCAATCATTAACTGACTGCCACCAGAGATAATTGCAGATGTTGATTTTTTGTCTGTCGATTTTCAGAGTGAGGTGATGAGCTGGGTTAATGCGAGGTTAACGATGGTCAGGGCTATGCAACAAAGTATTATTTTGGTGAGTTTCCTGCCGGGATGTTTCAATTTGCCGTAATGACAGCGGAGGGCTTCACGGTGATTGGCTGTGTATCGGAGTTTGCAGAAGATCGAGGGCATAAAGCAGAGGGCAAGAGTAAGGATGGCGAACTGAGGGCCAAAATAATATCCAATCAATAGACCGCCGGGGATAACAATGGCAAACAGCCAGCCGAGGAAAAGAAGCATCCCGCCATTAAGATTGTTATGCTCTCTCGCGCTCCAAGTTTCCGCTACATACCAGATGTAGTCAATGAAGAGGGGCTTGAATTTGTCGTTGGTGCTTTTCATGCAGCTATCTCCACAAATAAAACAACATAAGGCTGGCCATAAGAGCCACGCAGACCAATATAATCTGTATGCGGCGGCGAGTTTCGGGCTTGCAGTCGTCAAAAAGCCACAGTTTGGAATTGAACTGCCAGTGACACGCCCATTTCCACCGAAACAACAACCCAATCAACCATAGACCAAGCAGAGCAGCCGCAATTAGCAACGCGAATTGCGGATGAGCCTGCGCCCACTCGAAAAATTCCTCAGCCTTGCGGTTCATTGCCTCATATATGTCGGTTATGCCCATTGCAGATGTTGGTTTGCGGTTAATAATGCAAAAATAACACATTTTCTCCAACCAGTCACCCTTTTATGCTTAATAACATAGCTGTCTCAGCCGTTTATCTCCTACAAAATCGCTAATTTTGTAAAATGGATAATAGTAGCCCATGCAAATGATATGACTGATACTTACAATCGTGCTCTCCGCCCTTGCTTTCGTCAGCATGGGTGCGAATGATTGTGGCTCACCGACGCAGGCCAACGACAACCGGGGCGGCTTTGTATGGAAGATGCTGCCTATATTTGATAACGTTAGATATATTCCTTATGATAAATAATTCAGCATCACCCATAAATTATCAATTATTTATTCTTCCGTATGAGGCATATCAAATATGCGTTAATTTTCAAGTGCAATTTGATGTCCTGATGTATGTTCTCATTGAGAATGAAGGCAAGTTTAGTATAGTATCTCCTAATTTATTTAGCCATGAGGATATTGATAAGGGTAAATATACAATTTTATTATCATCGGAAATTATTAAGTTTGACATTGTGGGAAAAAATGAATTATTCGATACATGTCCTAATTCTCTTTATTTTCAAGTTGGGGCTTTTTTAGACGGTGAGTTATCTGAATCTTGGTTATATACTCTCAAAATATCTACCAATCCTTTAATAATTGAAATATGGAAGAAGATAGAGCGCAATGTGAGAAAATTAATGTTAAGAGGAGGGTATTCTGTTTTTGTGCCAAATAAGTCAAAAAAATTAGTACGTCATTTAAGTTATACTCCTAATGTATATGAAAAATATAAACAAGGAATTATATGCAAACCCGATATAGGTAAGAATATTGTTTTTGAATTAGGATTATGAATATCATTAGTTTACTTGATTGATGTCGGCATTCCGATAACCGCGAGCCTCGGCAAGAGTACGGAACTTCAACACTATTGTCGCCGCATCTGTTCCTAATGGATTACTAATTAAAACCATATGCTCTAAATAGGTTATAACAAGAAAGACATGGAATTGTACATAATAGGTGAGCCTGTAACACAATCAGATTTGATTGTATTGGACAATTTCCGTTTTCCAAACGGGAAACGATTTCCACGTTCATATCGAGAATTTGCTAAAAAATATGGCTATGGATTGTTGTGTGAGTTATTTCTAATTTATGTGCCCTTAGGAGATTATTGTGATTCTTGGGAAAATCAGACAAAAATATTGAAGGATACTTTTAATGATTTTATAGACAATCATTGGTATCTTACATTAGATCCGGATGGTACTGAAAAATTAATTAAAAATGCAGTCCCGTTTGGGAAGAGCGAAAATGGAGACTTTTTGTTTTGGGACATCTCGTCTGAACCTAAAAAAGAGGAATTTAATATTTATATTACTGATTTCGGGGGATTAGGTGTTATTAAAATTGCCGAATCATTAAATGAGTTTATTGATTTAATTACAGAGGTTAATTTAAGGCCTCAAATAAGGCAATTTATCAACCATAGCCTACCTCCAATATTCAAACCATTGGAATTGACGTAGATTAAAAAGGGTTTTTATTAAAATCGAATAGTGTTTTTGCTAAGATTCCAAAGTTATTTTGTTGACATACTCATATCGCAAGGAATAAGGTTGGATATCCATGCCTCGCCGACACATCATGCACTTACATAGGGGATGGGGATAGCGTAAGGACGTGGGGCATCCCGATGACCGCGAGCTTCGGTAAGAGTAATACCGCCGCCATTTTATGCTTAATAACATAGCTGCCTCAGCCGTTTATCTCCCACAAAATTGCTAATTTTGTAAAATGGATAATAGTAGCCCATGCAAATGATAAGACTGATACTTACAATCGTGTTCTCCGCCCTTGCTTTCGTCAGCATGGGCGCGAATGATTGTGGCATCTCTTATCATGCAGACATAGACGAATCGCTGTGCAACCTCATACGTAACGATGCCATGCTTCACTATGGGTGTGTTGAATGTAAAATTAATCGTTCGGCTATTAAACGAATGTATAAACCGTCACGTAATTAATGGATACTTTAGTAAAACAAATGATACAAAAAATGGATTCTGATGACTGGTTTACAACCTATATTCGGGTCAATTTAATTTGGGATGATTCTAAATACAGAGAAATGATGGATTTAGTAAAATCCATCATGATAATGTATAAATCAAACTATCTTATTCCCAAAATTTTAATTTATTTCTTTTCTTTTGATGTTGATATTATCATCAATATTTGTAGGAACAATTTGTTTTTCAATGTCAGGTCTAACAATATAAGTGATCATAGCAAATATAAAGAACTTGTGGAAAAACGAATTATTGAATTGGAAGAATTAAAATATGATTTCTTCTATGGCAAAAGTGATTTATCTCTTGAAAAAACATTGTGATTCTTTTCGTGTGGTTTTTAATTAAAGCTATAATAATATTATATTGTTAGCGGTCAGTCATATCACGATGGTAGTGGGCTCCGTGTCACAACAGCACAACACTTTAATTTGACCTACCCATACATAGGGATGGCGAAGATGTGCAATGATGACGGGATCTTCATGACCGCGAGCCTCGACAAGAGTAAAGCGCCCCTTTTGTGTGCGCAAAATGGTAGAGTTTAAGTGTCAATGGCAGTAACAACTTGAAACATTCTTATGGCAAAGGCAGAGCATGACAAAAGCAAGAAAGGTTCGCGCCGCAAAAAGAAGGCCGGACAGAGCAAATGGCGTGAACGGGCGAAGAGTCTGGGGAAAAACCTGCTCTTTGCTGTGCTATGTGCCGCAGTGTACCTGTCGGCTGACGCTTTGATGGGACGCACCATTTTACGGGGAGTCAATGGCGATATTCTCAATTTTGTCATGATTCTTGTCATGGCATTGCCTGTCGTGCTGCTTCCGATTCGTTCATGGATAATGGGTGTCAGAGACTGGCCATCGCTCCTGTTAAATGCCTTTATCGGTTGGCTTGCAGGTGTCGGTTTGTTTTATCTTTCCATAATCGTATGGCTTGGGACAAACTATCTGATTCCACGCTCAGAGCCATACGAGCGCAAGGCCGTGGTGTATGGCATGCAAGCCGAACGACGATACAGGCAAGCGGCGCATAATTACGTAAACTTGCGTTTCACGGATAGCGGAGAATGGTATCGTTATGACGCCGATTACGATGAATATAAAAGTCTGCAACCGGGCGACACCTGCATCGTGACTCTACGCGACGGCATCTGGCGTTATCCTGCGATTCGACATCTGCAACCGCCCGAAAAAAGCGTAAGCCCTCAACGGGATATTAAATCTCTGCTGAATCATCTGAATGAACGGAAAACGGATAGATTATATAAAGCATTAAGCGGTAGCGAGAATAACCTACGCTATGGCAAGCCAATTTGCGTAAAATACGTGACAGCCGAGGATATGGCAGACGAGTTTCGCGTGGGACTGTTCAACATCGCCACTTTTGAAGAAATAGCGGACAGCAAACGTGTGTTTGTGGAGTGCACATGGAATCTCGGACACAAAGACGAGTATGGAGAAGAATCGCGTCTGACCTATTGGTATGAACAGCGTGCCGGAGCCTTGTATCCCGTGGACTCGGTCTATTGGGACACCGGCATGGATTTTTAGATAATGGAGTGGTAGGCTGCCATATCACCAAATGACATAATTCCCCGACCATCAATGAAAAAGAAGATATAAATTCAATACGTTTTATGGTGGTGTAGATTATTTTTATTAATTTTGCGAATAAACCAATACCTCACAACAATATGACTGAACTCGAAAGAATCAAAGAGGCATTGAACAGCGGGACTGTACCTGCCGGAGCCAACACCAAACAGTTTGAAAAGCTGCTGAAAAAATGCAGCCATATAGTTGGTGCCAAAGTAGTAAATCTTTACACGATCCGTGACTGTGGCTTTGAAGACTCGACATATCGTGTTTTTGCTTTTCCTGTAAAAGCGACACTATTGATGATTCTACTTTGAACGCAATCAAAGAAGAAGTCAATGCACTACCTATTGGTGACATACGATTCAACTCGGTGGCTGCTGGAACTTTCAATATTGACATAGATACTGAAAGCGGAAACTATCCCGTAGAGGATGCCCAGGAAGATAGCGTAAAAGAGATTTGTAACCATTTCGATGGCATAGTTATTTACACTGCTGTTGTAGATGACCGCAAAAATCTTGAAAAACTGGATGCTCATTACATGGTGTATGGGAAATGGGATGGAAGTGGTCTCTTGAAATATGATGGAGGTACGATTTATCCCATAGATAATGTACTGCTCGGTAATGTTTCTAACATATCAGGCATGGATTCGATTGAACGCTCTACTACTGAAGAAAGCATGCCCAAGGCTGCACAAACATACGCGCAGATTATGCAATACGTCATGTATGCTTTGATTGCGATAGGTGCTGTGTGGTATTTCTTTTTCAGATAAAATATAATCCCAACGTCTGATGGTGGGAATTATTCTCATCGGACTTGGTGTGTTGGGTGCCGGAATCGGCATCCAACAGATTATTCTGCGGAATTATCGAAAAAACAGACAAGGCACTCCATACTACAATCCGGAAATTCAGAGCCCGGATATGGTGCTGACAAAATTTTTCAGTTCGGTAAACTTAGACTTGGAGGGATGTGACAGCTTCCTGTGGGGGCTGCTTGATGACGGGTTGCCGTGTGCCATAGCATACGGCCAATTCGGAATGATTATATATCCTGTTGCGCTTTCAGGGACAAAAATAATCAAACGGTATGGAGAACCGTTATTGCTGGAATATGCAAAAAATCAAGTGGGCAATGTCTGGATATTACGACAAGCACCCGAACTGCCTGCATTTGAGGTTGACATCCAGTATCGTCATAAGGGCAAAACTAACGAAATTAAAATCCATAGATTTGAAATTGGGGTTGATGCGTCACTTAATTTCCACAACTTCAGACATTTTGTAGAACGCATATCGGGTTGTTGTGCTGAACATAAGATTGGGATACGTGATTTTATCAGAGACAGATACTGATTATAAATGAGTCAACGTAGAAGAAAATATAGATTCAACATAATCGACCACCTGCACTATGTGGCCGGATGGGAGCGGTTGCATAACTATTTCCCGAAATACAGAGAATTTCAAACTCCGCTTGAGGATGTGCTGTTTTTAGCAGTTCCTGTCCTTGCTTTACCATTCAGCGTCTTTTTTCCACTATATACAGCCTATTTGCATTTTTGTTTTCAGGATATGCAGTGGTTTCTCTTGTGAATTACTTATTGGACAAATATCGTTTCACACCGGCGAGAGAGCGGACCTACTACCGTCGTTACCCTCAACGGAAAGACGGATTAAAACCTTATTGGCACATGGTTTTCAACTTTGCGGGATGGATAATTACGTTGGGAATATATTTTTTTATAATCGTTTTTATAATTGGTTGAATGAAGGGCGGATTCAAGCATATCGTAACTATCCTTATTATGTTAGTGACAACCATCGGCACTGCCTTTGGATATGTTATTACGGAAAGAGTTTTATTTTGTTGTACACAGGGTAAAATCGAGGCTGATAGCCTTGATCTGAAAACAGCAGAATGGCGTGGACAGGTGGTCTCAGACTTCATGAAATTCATAAACGGTCAAAAGGTAAATGGCAGACATGAGAATTACTGCGAAACATACTGCAATATCCTTACGGAAGATTCTTTCCGAATCAGCATAGATAAGGTTAGATTCAGAGACAAAGTGTATTCAGGAAAAATCCTTCGACATATCCCGGAAAACTATTTCACTGAGATTGACATACCGTCTGAAGCTCCCGAAAAATGCCTCGCCACCCGTAAGGATTCTACACTGATTATAGTCTGGTGCAACCTGTTTGCTGACGACAAAAAGGTGTGCGAGACAGTCAAAACAATACTAACGGCTGAAAAATGAACGTCTGTAACATTGTGATAGTAAACCGCCAATCCTAAATGATTAAACGGAGATACAAATTCAACATAATCGACCACCTGCATTACATGATAGGTCAAGACCGGCTGCACAATGTGATGCCTAAATGGCAGTTCTCGCCCCTTGATGCTGCTATTGCCGTATTCATCATGTGGCCGATGTTGGGTCTCTGTCTGATTATGCCAAACGACGAGATGCAGATTGCGTGGCTTGTGATAACCGTATCGGCTTACCTTTACGGTGAGCCACGATGGGAAAAATCCCGTTTCACTCCTGCGCGGGAGAGAGCCTACTACCGTCGCTATCCCAACAGAAAAAATAATTGCAGTGTATGGCTGCTTATAGGGATTAACATTGCGATGGTGATGGTATCCTGTTCACTCTGCCTATGGTTTATCACAACTATTAGATGAATGAGGTCTTTAGGAAAATCGGACATCCTTTATGATTTCATAACATCAGATTAGGCCCAATCGCCGCCTGTGGCGGCCGAAATTTGGTGAAAATCAGTGGCGCAACTCTATCACAGGGTCGCGCCACTTGGGAATATTACGATTTGGCAAGTTGGTTCTTTAAGCATTGCTTTTCTTGGCGAGCCATTCGTCACGCTTGTGTCTGCACTCCGCAAGTGTGGGGGCTACACAAGAAAACAGCTCGTTGTCGGTATCTCGGTAGTCGTACATCACACGGCTTATTTGCTTGCCACGATGGGCAAAGTAGAAAGTTTCGTATTGTTCAGTGCCGGGAGCGGTGGTTGTGCTCACTCCGTTAGCGGTCATTTTCGTTGCCATATTAATCAATGTTTTAGAAATTCACAATCATCATTCGCTGGTCGAATGTCTTTGCAGGGTCGCTGACAAGGCGTTGCTTTACCCAAAAGTGGTGTTTGCCGTAGCCATATAGGAAAAACTTGTTGAGGTCGGTACGCTCGGCGCATACGGCTACGGTTTCCCTCAGTTCGGTTTCATTGCGTGTCAGCAATATGCGGTTTATGAGGTCAAGCACAACCGCTCTTATCTTATCGTCAAAGTCAAATATCAGACTTTCAATCGTCACGTTCATATTTGGTGGGTGTTGTGACCTGCGCCATTGCTGACGCAGGTCGGGTTAAACATTCAGGCGGTCATTCTCTTGCGGATTAACTTGGCGTTGCTGTTGACAAGGTTGATTATGCGGTCGTGGTATTCGGTGTCCTTGTTGTATTTGCCGTGGCACTGCACCACTTTGAGGGTACGCAAGTCAACCTCTACGGTTTCAATTATTTCTCCGTCAATCCTTGCTGAAAGAATGAGAGTGTTCTCCTTGCGGTAATATCCCGCTCCGAACACGCAGATGTCCTGCTTCCTGCCTTCCTCATAGTATTCATCTATGC
>VSPN01000103.1 GCA_009775355.1 Muribaculaceae bacterium | reverse complement strand
TTAGAGCTGACTCCTGCAATAGGTGTCAGCCCTAATTTTTCAATCGCTCAAAAAAAGTTTAGCGGACAGTAATAATTCATATTAGACAAAATCGCTCCGGATATGATGTGTTTTCGCTATGCTTTAACCCTGAAACGGGTATGTATTACCGTGTTTATATGACACCACTGACCCGCCATATACTTTCGCAGATGCTTGGAGTTATTGTCACAGTCTTCCTCCTTGTGGTTGCCTTCTCTCTGGCGTTTTGGTATCTGTTCCGCACAGTGTCGCGGCTGCGTACCATCGAGGAGATGAAAGATGATTTTGTCAGCAATATGACCCATGAATTGAAAACGCCGATTGCGATAGCTTATTCAGCCAACGATGCCCTGCTCAATTATGACACGGACAATGACCCCGACAAAAAGACAAAGTATCTGATGATTGCAAACAAGCAACTCCGACGGCTTGGTGAGCTTGTGGAAAACATCCTTGCAATGAGTATGGAACGCCGAAAGACTATGAAACTTAAACCTGAAGACATAAAGTTATGCGAGTTTGTAGAAGAAATCGCCGCCGCCCAGCGTATGAGAGGCGATAAGGATATAGCCATAAATGTGGATGTGGCTGACAATATAGTCGTAGAAGCCGATAAGACGCATTTGGCAAATGTGCTGAACAATCTGATTGACAACGCCATAAAATACTCCGGCGAAAGTGTTGAGATAAGTATATCAGGCGACAACAATGAACTTTCTGTCAGAGATAACGGCATCGGCATCCAGGCAAAGTCGATTCCCTATCTGTTCAATAAGTTTTACCGTGTTCCGCATGGCAATCGTCAGGATGTCAGGGGTTATGGCATTGGACTATATTATGTGAAGAGCATTCTTGACAAAATGGACTGGACCATCAAGGTCAGAAGCACAGAGGGAAACGGCTCGATGTTCACTATCAAATTCAGCAAAGATGAGTAATAAGATACTGTTTGTAGAAGATGAGAAAGACTTGACGCTGATTGTTGCTGACACTCTGCGCGGGCAAGGATATGAAGTTATAACTGCTGTTGATGGCGTAGACGGGCTTGAGAAATTCAAGACCGAAACTGCCGATATAGTAGTGGCTGATGTCATGATGCCCAAAATGGATGGGTTTACAATGGCGCAGGAAATAAGGAAATTGTCGCCGACATTACCATTACTATTCCTCACCGCAAAAAGCACAATAGATGACGTGGAGCAAGGTTTTGAAATCGGAGCAAACGACTATCTTAAAAAGCCCTTTGAACTCCGAGAACTGATAGTGAGGATCAAGGCTCTACTAAGAAGATACAGTGACAACCGCACCAAGGACATACGGTTTGCAATTGGAGCATATACTTTTAACGTAACGACCCAGACATTGTCATTTGGCGACAAAGAAACAGAATTATCTCACTTTGAATCCAAGATACTTGAACGTCTGGCAACCAATATCGGCAAGACTGTCGATGCCTCCGAACTGATGATTGCCGTATGGCAGCGCGACGAACAAAGCAACCGCAATTCTCTACACGGCTACATCCACAAACTCCGCCGTGCATTGCGCCACGATCCCTCAATCTCAATCATTAATCAGCGAGGCTTCGGCTATATGCTTGTGATACGCAACTGACAAAATGAGAATAATGCGGAAAATGCAATGAATTTAATAACTGTTGAATATTCGCCGCGTTAAGACACATAGCATGCAATCATTATGATATTATAGCTGATTGAATATTCTCAAAATTTATTGATTTTGATGAATGGATCTTGTTCATCACACGTTGGGGTACTAAACTAACGATTTTTCGGTATTTCCAAGCTTAAAATCCTCGAAAAATCCATCGGACAAAACGAAATTAAATAAAACAAACTTCCCTTGAAAATCCATAAATCAAACCTCCGAAATTCGATTTATCCAACTAATCAGTACAACATCAGCACAATACATAATCTCCAGTTATCTAAATTTCAATATATTATATCTCATAAGAGAGAATCTGGCATGCTTTATTCAACTAAGTAGCTAAGTAGCTACTAAAAATTAATATACATATGTTGGCACGGTTTTTGCATAATACCAAGGTAAGATACAGCTATGAGAATCACAGAAGTAAAACTTACCAA
>VSPN01000102.1 GCA_009775355.1 Muribaculaceae bacterium | reverse complement strand
ATCGGGTGGTTCTGCGTTCCAGAACACTCAATAATGCGAGTTAATTTTGGAACATAGAACTGAACACCCTAATTGTTGGGTGTAGTGCAACTATAGGGTGTGGACTTTCGAAATTGCTTCACAATCCTGCGGTGCGTGAGTATTATATAAAGAAAGCATCCGAAGGAGATTTTCGGCATACATTCACGTTGGGAACATATTACTATGAATCGGAAGAATATGAGTCGGCCTTCAATACTTTAAAAAATTTGAAAGATGATCATACAGCGAAATACCTCGGACTAATGTATTATTACGGACACGGCACAAAGCAGAATCATGAGCTTGCCAGAGAATATCTTGAGAGATATTACGATATGTATTGTTGTGTTGAACCAGAAGTCTATTGGTCTCTGGGCGACCTATATGGTCGCTATGAAAGCAAAATCAAACAATTCGATTTATATATAAAGTACCTTGAAAGTCCATACATCAACGACAACGATCATTTTATAAAAAAGATGCGTCAACAGTGTATGCTTTATCGGCGCGGAATTATGAAACATGATTGGATGATATTGGAAGTTGAGATAAAATCTGACAATCATGTTTGCGAATTCTCATTAGAAATTGCTCCTTATTGTCATCTGATTGTTGACTGGGGAGACGGAACTTGCGACAAACAAGGAGACCTGGACAAGACGGGAAGCGTTACATGCCATCACTCTTACTCTCAGCCGGGAACATATACAATCAACATTGAATCATTATGGGAAAAGATTATCGAAGGCTTTGATTTCAGTCGCTGTTCCCGTCAACTGCATTTTATTTATTTAGGCGATTGTACCGGACTCAGGAAATTATCAATCGTCGGACAGTGCCTTACCAATCTTGACCTTACACCGGGATCTTATTGGAAAGATTTTCTTACAGGAGTAGTATGTAGAGACAACGAACTAACGAAATTGGATTTACGCCACTGTCCTAACCTCACCCACCTTGACTGCTCATGCAATCCCATTAAATCGATATATCTTCCACAGCACTCAGCTTTGAGCGTTGTATCCCGGCCTGATTCCTTAGTGAATAGCTCTGAGATTGATGAATCACTCCGGTTAAACAGAGGTATCCATTGTAACCAGATAAATTACGATGATCTTACTGACATAGATATGAGGCTGGAATATTATTTCCGATGCACAAACTGGGACAAGGTCCGAAAATTTATCAGAAAGAATGAACGAGAGTATTATGACCATCAGCTGGCGGAGTGCGAATTGACTTTTGTAAAACTAAAAGAATTGTCAAGGGAAGTGAATCATAATCCCTATGAGGATAAAGGTGGATTCCTTGCTGTTCATGATTCGTATGTATCTGACGATTCCATTCTTCATCATGAGGATTTTTTTATCACGAGAGAAGCATGGACAACATGCCTTGCGACCAAAGTCCGCGATTCACGCCGGCATGATCCATGGATGGGATTTCCTAAGACCACACCCGAATACTTTGTGGCAAGTTGCCTCGTCAACATGATAAAAAACTGGCGAGAACTAAAGGAGAGACCTCACACAAGATGAAATTGAGGAATTGGATGTCTGAAGTCAGAAATCAACAGAAAGTGTAACGTAAAATGATACAGAAAAATATTAACTTTGTAAGCGATAACAAATCCCCTTTATCATGAAAGATATAGAATACATCCCAATTGAAGAGAAGTCACTAAACGACAAATTAGTTAATCTCTACGCTTCCAAAATTCCGGGGCTTTATTCGGCTGTAAAACCTCTGTTCGATGATCCTGAGGCTATCAAACCTGCGTTACCGCTGCTTATTGAACTCAACGATGACGGATCGTATGAGAACGCCGATCTGCGTGTGATGGTTTTCGGTAGAGAAACGAATAACTGGAACGACAAGTATAATCGCAGTAAATATCCATTTGGCAGTTATAATTTCAATCTCCGTAATTCCGATGATATTGTTACCGAAATTATGGGTAGACATATTGACGGAGAAGAAGAGTACTATGGATTGGGAGACATTTATCATGGCTACTGCTATGAGGAAAGTGGAATTAGAAAGTCTATATTTACCCGTCGTCAGGATCAGTTGATTCAGCAGTTGGCATATCGTCTTGTTAATTATAATATAGGAGTCGTATGGAATAATATATCAAAGATTAGCCGGGGTGGCAAAGACTTTGGTCAATGTTGTGGAAAGCCCACACCAGAAATTCGCGAAATAGAATGCAGGTATTTCAATGTTGTTAGGGAAGAAGTGAAAATACTTAAACCGGATATCATAATCTTTCTAACAGGATTTTATGCAGACAACGACATAAAAGAAAAATTTGGTCTGTCTGATGACTCTTTCCATCAGATAAGGGAAGGATTGTTTCTTGATCGAATTAATATCCCCGGGGTGAAATATGCAGCCCGTACAATTCATCCATCTACTCGGGGACAAAGAAGTGAGTATTTTAAAACTCATTTTGAAGCTTTAGTTGACGACATAATTAAATCATTAACATGAACCAACTGCCGAAATATACATGGCTGATTGAAACGATTCGCCGTGCCGGAAAGATTTCTCATAAGGATCTTTCAGATAAGTGGCAACGCCACAAAGAACTGAGCGATTGTCGTCCGCTCCACCGTGCAACATTCAACCGGTGGAGAGAGGCTATTTATGACCAGTTCAGTATCATGATAGATTGTCAGAAGACCGGTGGCTACTTATATTTCATTGCCAATCCTCAGGATATTGAGGAGGACAAACTCAAAAAGTGGATGCTTGACTCTTATGCGGTTGGCAATGTCATCGGGGAGAATCTGTCATTAAAGGATCGTATATTGGTTGAAGAGATACCTTCCGGACGCGATCATCTCACTACCATCCTGGAGGCAATGAAAGATAATCGCATCGTAACTATAACTTATCGTCCTTTCAAGAAATCGCATGGCTATACCTTTCCAATTGAGCCATATTGTGTGAGACTCTTTGAGAATCGCTGGTATGTACTGGCTCATAACATCCGTTATGGTGATATTCGTCTTTACGGTCTTGACCGCATGGAGAATGTTGAAGTAACATCAGAAACATTCAAACTCCCAAAGGATTTTAATGCAGAGGAATACTTTTCCACAGCATACGGTATAGTAGTAGGAACAGGAGAGAAACCGGAGAAAATCATTATAAGGGCTAATGAAGACCACAAGCATTATCTTAAATCGTTGCCTCTTCATCATAGTCAGCGTTTAATTGAGGATGTCGGGGAGTATGCGGATTTTGAGCTTTTCCTGGCTCCGACTTACGATTTTGTGATGAAGCTGCTTCAAGTAGGCTCAATGATCGAGGTGATTGAACCGGCTCATTTACGCAGGACGATGAAAGGATGGATTTCTGATATGTGCCAACTTTATAAAAACGACTGAGAATGACCAACTTTGCAGCAATAGATTTTGAGACGGCTAACGGACGGCGTTCCAGCGTATGCAGTGTAGGCATAGTCATAGTTCGTGGTGGTGATTTACCGAAAAGACGCCGGGCAGTGACAACTTGAATAAATTTTAGTTAAAACAACTATTAAAATGAACACCCCTCCGGCTAATCATATTGGTGCATCATCGCAGATTTATCTGCGACCCCTGCATTAACATTTTTTGTGGGATGGGGTCTTAATCAAAGTACTTATGAAATATCAAGAATACTTTAAGCAATCGGATTTCGCAGAGGTATGGAAAACCTTATATGGAATATACCAGGAGCCGGATGAGACTCGTCCTCTTTATCAAACCGTATATCAGGCTGTGTGCGAAATGCAGGAGGACAGTTCCCATTCCAATAAAAAGATTTCACTAGTGTCTCTTAAAAAGTGTTAATCAAATTCGAGGTCAAGAGTTGGATGGCAATTTGCTATTTGTGCTGGC
>VSPN01000101.1 GCA_009775355.1 Muribaculaceae bacterium | reverse complement strand
GGTTCATTGTAAAGTTACAAAATATCTACGACTTTGGCAAACAATTAGTTGGCGATTAGCTGAGTATCCCTAAATATTTACGAACCATCATTGCAATCCAGCCCAGTGCGAGATAAATCACAGCATATACCATAAACCAAACCTCTCTAATATCAAAGAATAGCCATGTCCCGGCAAGAAAGGCTATTGAAGACACTAACGGGAGATTCCACATTCGACGTATGTTTTTGCCGCAGTTGAAACCAAGTATTACTGAATAAATTGGATTGATAACGAAAAACATCATCATACATAATGCCATGCCCGAACATTCAGAAACAAGTTTTGCAACTGCAAACGGCAATGCGAACATCACCACTACAGTGACTGAAACCCAAATTATTAATTGTCTATAATAAGTAATCATCTTGATTTTCGTTCTAATAATTCCATTTCAACGCAATTCCACGTCTCGCCAAGACAATCATAACTCTCTATCTCTTGCCTGACAACACGACGAAATCCGACCGATTCATAGCACCTTATAGCTGTCGGATTGTTTTCAAATACTCCCAACGAAACCTTTGTGGCGCCAAGTTTACCGAAAGCATATGCAACAGCTTTGCATACAAGGGTTTTGCCGAGACCACGGTCCCGTTTTGAATCATCTACAATGACGAAACCCATACGTAGCTCCGTCGAGTCATCGGCTGGAATGCGCAGTGTTATATATCCCACTACTTCTTCACCGTCAACCATAGTCAAAGCGATAGAGCGTTGTCCGTCAATGCATTGATGATGATAAGAGTTCATATCATCGGCAGTGACAGGATAACGCTCATACCGGTCAGCACACCATTGGCGCGTAAGATATTCATTTTTAAGCCATGTAGTAATTACATTGGCGTCAGTGGGCAGATATGGTCTGAGAGTAAGGCTCATTTATTATAGTTACGCTTAATTTTATCTATCGACTTGCCGCCGATACCGAAGTTATCATCCGGCAGTTCTTTGATGGTGACAGTGAAGAACTGCGTCAGGATATGGGTTATCTCGGAAGCTGTCGCCGTCAGTCGTTCAATAAGTTCTTTCTTCTGCTCAGATGTCAATGCTCCGATTTCAACTGATATGTAGGGCATGATAATCTTCTTTTGTAATGATGTAGAAATGTTCTGTCCGTCTATCTCCGAGAGGGGATACTATGTCGTTGTTGGTATGATGAAACTTGAATCCACATTTTTCACAAACCCTTTTCGACTTGATGTTACCGTCATAATATCCACACCACACGGCATCGATACATAAGTCATTAAAACATCTTGACAGCAAAGCCTTGACAGCTTCGGGAATCAGACCTTGTCCCCAATAGGGCTTGCCAATCCAATAGCCGATTTCGGCCTCATTCTGTTGCATTCCGGCAGAATGGAGGCTATTTGAAAACATGATGCCGCAACTTCCGACAGGCTCCTCAGGATCTTTCAGCACCACCGCATAAGTTTCAGGGGCGGAAAATACGGTTCTGATGATTTCAAGACTATTTTCTACAGATGTGTGAGGCGGCCACCCGGCAATAGAGCCAATATCGGGATCACTTGCATATCTGAATAACGCTTCTGCATCAACTTCCCGCCAAGGGCGCAGAATAAGCCTGTCAGTTTCAATCATAGCAAAAAAGTTTTCAATTCTTCGGCAACGAACATCGTAGGAGTAAACTCCACTATCTGATAATCGGCAATGCCGTTGACACGGAACGGATCTTCAGCGATGATAGTCTCGGCCGCTTCTCGGCTGTCGGCTTTCATCATTATCACGCCACCGACACGAGACGTCTGCGGCCCCGAGAAGATGAAATCTCCGGCTGCATAGTGCCTGACGAGATATTCACGATGAGCAGCGATAAATCGATCAACCTCGCTCAACGGCTTTTTGTATGTGAGAATTGCAATAAACACAGCTTTAATCGGGGAATAAATTACAGAATCCCTGCTTGTTGAACTGATAGTACATTTCGATTCGATCCGGCGTATCATTTTCGAGCAGCAGAAGCAACTCTTTTGCAAATTCAAGGGTTGCAGAACCGTTTGCAGTCACGATGTTGCTATCAGTTACGGCTTGCGCGTGGATGTAACCGTCTGGATTAGCGTAGTTCTCTCCGCCCCAAATTTTCAGTTGCTCCAGACCGTTGCCGGTATGCTTCACCGCATTGAGTAAACCATGTTTTGCCATCCATGATGCCGCATTGCAGATAGCTCCTACAACCTTCCCTTTTTCAACAGCCTTTTTGACAATCGGCACGACTTTTTCAGCAACAGGAGTACTCCACCCGAAACCTCCAATCAACACCAGAGCCGCGTAATCATCGGGAAGCGTATTAAACGAATAATCCGGCAGCGTGCTGAATCCTCCGATTGATTTCACCGGCTCCAATGTCGGGGCGACAACCTTATTAATAAACTTCGGATTTACCTTCATGGCAAATTCATCGGAGGCAATAGCCTGCGAAAGATACACAACCTCATGCGCCGCATAATCCGGCAAGAGTATATATAGAATTTCGTTGCTCATAGCATCTTTTACTTTTTACAACGTTGCAGATGCGGGAAGAATTGGCGCATCATCTCTTTAGTCTGTTCTATGGTCAGGTTCTTTCCTGACTGTTTATTAATCTCGTCCGTGAACTGTGCGCATGAGTCAATCATCTGCTCCATTGTCATTTCATACATGAACCTGCCATTTTTGTAGCAGAAAATGCAGTATTTTATTTCAATGTCATGGAGTGACATACGACAATCCGACCACAAAATTAACGATTTTTTTTTAATGCCATGTCTAGTCCTGAAAAATCTTGACTAAAAAGTTAAAGATTTTAACGGACAATGAGTGAAGAAATCAAAAGAAACT
>VSPN01000100.1 GCA_009775355.1 Muribaculaceae bacterium | reverse complement strand
AATCAAAACAGCACCGCCATAGGGCGACCACGCTCCATTTTCAGCTTGATAAATCAAGCCATTAACTGAATATCCCTCTTTAGGTATTGATTTATTCGAGTTGCTTGAATCCGAAGAACAACAATACAATTAACGTTACTGTATGGCAATACAAGACGAAATGTACAAACTCATTGTGGAAGAACTGAATTCCACGGTTGAGGCAGGAAAAGAAAAGGTCTTAGTCGACACTAAGAAGGCTAAAGAAGTGGCCAAAATGTTGACGAGTCTTTGTACCGATAGAGGCGACGCGTCTACATTGGTCAACCAGTATATATCCCAAATCAAAATAATTTGCAACTCTTAAAGGATCGATATATGAGAATTACCAACCTAACCATCAATAACTTCCAATCCTATTATGGACTACAATCCATAGATTTTGGAAAGGGATTGAATCTGATAATAGGCAAAGGAGGTAAGGGCAAATCGAAGCTCTTCAATGCGTTTTATTGGGTGCTCTTTGGCAAACTATATATATCCGAAATCGGATGGCGTTCTACTAACGGTCTACCCAGCAATGCAAATTTTGCATTAAAGAGGCATGAGTTCATTAACAAAAAAGCCCTAAAGGAAACTGAGGCAAACCAAAGCGTAACCACCTCTGTCAGCATCGAAATTATTGATGATAATGGTCTTGTCTATGAGATTGAAAGAAGTGTTACGGCTCAAAGGCTTGAACATAGTGAATGGGATCATGATAAAGCATGGAAGGTTGATAACAACATCTTGAAAATTTCTCATGAAAGTACCACGGGAACGAAAGTAAAAACCGCAGATTTAGCAGAGGATGTCATCTCGGAGTTATTCCCGGAGGGCATTCGCGGCTATATATGGTTTCAAGGTGAATCTTTGGATGACCTCATAAACTTTCGTTCACATGAGAATCTCCGGGATGCAGTGAGACATATCTCATATTATCCTTATTATGAGAAACTCTCCCAAATCATTAGCATGGCTAAGACTAAAATCAGTGCGATGGAGTCAAAGCATATGCGTGAAGCTAACAAACACAACTCCGCTGTTCGTGATTTGGTTAGCCGTATAGAAACAGCTCAACGAACAATCAAATCCGAAACTGAGAAGAAAAAGGAACTTGATGATGCAATCAACGCCATCAATCTCCATCTTACCGAAAGTGAGAATAAACTTTCTGGGTTGGCCGGCTTCACTCAACTCGTCAAAGAATATGGCGTATGCGACACGGAGATTGCTCGAATAAACGGGAGGCTGAATGAGATTGACTCATATCAGCGGCGTAAACTTCCGGAACTCTGGATTCTTAGAGGTATTGGAGAAATGATCCGCAAAAGCAAAGAGATTATAACGCAGCATGTCGAGACGGAATATACATTACCTGAACGTAAATATCTGGATAATCCAGGAAAAAGCAAACTTGAAGAAATCCTTCGCGATAAAGTTTGCTTCGTATGTGGCTCGCCTGTAGATTCGGACCATCAACATGCGATTGACTATATTCTCGAAAGAATGCGTATGCAAGAAGCATATCTTCAAGAACTCGAAGATTATAAATCCAACCTCGAATTTTCCAAGCATTTTAACATGCTTATAGGAAAAATCGCAGACTTTCCGGACTCTCTTCTCGTATCGCTTTCTCAAATTGACAAACAATACCAAGATTCTGATAATGAGATTGAAAAACTTCAATCCCAAAGGAAACGCTTTCTCGATAAGAAACGAGCGCTGGACGAAAAAATTGAGGAGGCTAAAAAGAAGCACGGCGTAGATCCGATACAACAAGCCGGCACCGCCCAGCTTCTCAATAACAATCTTCGAGGCTCCCGTGCTGAACTTGAAAAAGTTAAAAGGAAGCTAACAGCTTGTGAACAGGTTATTTCAGATGCAAAAGCAGAATTAAGAACTGCAGAACGAGAGCTCGAAAAGATTAAAGGGAAAGCAGGTTCTGCCATTACTCAGGTTGAAGAGACCGAATGGAAGAACATCTCTACCTTCTTAGAAGATATCTGTTCACGAGTTCAGGAAAAAGCTCGCATCGAACTTCTGCGACTCATCGAGGAGAAAGCTAACGAATTTTATGCTCGTTTTACGGAGCATGATAATGGCTACAAAGGACGCATCGATATAGATGATAACTATACTATTCGGTTCGATGCTGGTCTCAATACTAGCCACGAAGACAGAAAGAAGATGAGCATTATTAATGCTTTGTTGTCTCTTAATCAAGAGGCATTGGGTATTTATTACCCATTCATCAGCGATGCTCCTACTTCAAGCTTTGATCCGGAAACCACCCATAAGTATCTCATTGGTATAAAAGATATCTTTGAGCAGACCATCATCATCACTAAAGATGTTGAAATAGATAGCGAGAACTATAAAGACATTTATAATGCCTCCAACGTATCGCGAATCTATAATCTTGAGAGCAAGCTATATTGTACTGAGACTCAAGATCCTGAAATATTCGAGGTATCTACTAACATCGTAAGACTGAAGTAAGTATGGAAGACATCTTCGAAATTCGATTTTCCTTTGAACAAAAGGCAAAGGACGAAGTGATAACAAAGTTCGCCAACAAACAAGGCGGTCAGTTTAATGTGTTCTCCTATCATTGGCAACCATTCGTTTGGGCTGCAGTGATAGGGTTCCTGAGAGATGAACGCCGCCCCTTAACTCCCCCGATAGCAGATAAGCCTTTTTCGCTTTCAACCATGAGAGCTCACGAAGGAGAAAACGATGCGCGTGCTCTTATTTGTATGTGCATAGCTAAAGCAGGAACACTAGACATCTTAAAGAACCCGCAGGACGCGATTCTACTGATCAATGAATACGCCAATGGAGGATTCTACCATATTATGAAGTTGATGGAAAATGGAGAGAATAGCTTCAACGATATGGAAAAGGTTAAACAAGAAATTTTCAGCCGAGAACTACCATATTGACAAACAAGATTATAGATAGACTTATACTTCACTCTTTTGAGTAACTTTTACCAAATTATGGAAATGACCATTGACGATATAAAGGCATTGATTGCAGCAGATGAGTCGCGGACTCTAGAGTTGAAGAAGACTACCGGCGAACTGAAAGACGGTATGCACTCGGCATGTGCGTTTCTCAATACTGATGGCGGCTGGCTGATTTTCGGTGTCGCGCCAACTGGACTGAAAATAATTGGGCAGCAAGTTACGGAAGCAACCAAACGTGAAATTGGTCAGGCTATCGCAGGATTGGAACCGGCGGTTGATGTCAAGCCTCACTATGTTGATGTGCCGGACTATCCGGGCAATAAGATGATTGCAATGCACTTTGACGGTTGGGTGTGGGGCGAGCGACCGCACACGTTCCACGGATGTCCGTATTATAAGGTTGAGAGTACCACAAAGGTGATGCCGCATGATATGTATGATGAACGAATCCGAGCGCATCAACCACAGATATACGCATGGGAACGTCAAATGGCTGATGGTGTAACACTCGCAGATTTGAACGAAAAGCATATCAGAGGGTGCATCCGGCTTGGTGTTGAGGGTGGACGTATACCGGGGAGTGCGATGAGTGCACCGATTGAAGACACGTTGGCTAAATGGCAATTGCTGAAAAACGGTATCCCGACCAATGGGGCTGTCATGCTGTTTTCAAGCCAAATTGACGAGTATCCGCAGTTCCAGCTAAGGATGGCCCGGTTCTTGGGTACGGATAAAAATGAGTTTATTGATAACCAACGTGCCGAGGGTAATTTCTTTGACTTGCTTGACGCAGGTATGGCTTTCTTCTTCAAGCATCTCAATCTTAGTGGCCGGATTACCGACCACAGCCTCCAGCGTGAAGAACGCCTTGAAGTGCCATATCATGCCTTGCGCGAGGCTCTTATCAACTCATTATGTCACCGCCAATGGGAACTGCACAATCTGACCGGAAGCATCGCTATCTATGATGACCGAATAGAGATAGCCAATCCCGGTGTGTTTCCACCCCAAATATCACCCGAATCCATCAAGGAGCCACATGAGTCATATCCCTATAACCTGAAGATTGCCGAAGCGCTCTATAAATCCACCTATCTGGAAAGTTGGGGAAGCGGCGCAAAACGCATAATGGATGCCTGCCGCGAGCAAGGCATTGAGGAACCCACATGGCGATGGGACGGCGGCTTCGTCATCGTCACCTTCAAACGACCCAACAAAGGAAGCATATCCCCCGAAGTTTCACCCAAGCACGACCCAAGCACGACCCAAGTAAGACCTAAGTACGACCCAAGCACGACCCAAGTACAACAGCTCATTCAATTTATGGGTGAAGATTTCATGGGACTTAAAGAGATAATGGCATTATTCAACCTTAGTAGTGCAAAGCGTTTCCGCGAATATTATATTAATCCAGCGTTGGCGGACGGAGCAATAGAACGCCTATATCCCGACCAGCCCAAACACCCCAAGCAGAAATACCGCCTGACGGAAGCTGCAAAAGAGTGGAAAGATAGTCAATCATCAAAATAGCAACCAAATGGATAAGGATGAGGAATACAAGGTATTTGTAAAAGAGATAGTCTCGCATATCCGGGCATTGAATGATATGGCCGTAATGGAATATACCCCATTGGTTGATGATATTTGTAGTCGGATAGCACCTCAGAATGAGGTCGAAAGAATGCTTGACTATCTTTTCGATTTTGCCGGAAACGACAAGATTCTACTTCTATATCGCCGAGTGTGCCGACACTATTTTCAGATTTATCCGGAATCCATAGCTTGGTACATCATGGGGTACCGCAAAGAATACGACCGCGAAAGCCTAATCGGGACAAAATATGAGTACCTTCTCCATGAGGATGAAGACGATAACGGCCCAGAATCTGATTCTCACTGACCTCAAAATGCAGATAATGCTAAATATGGCGAATGCGGGAAGGTGATATGGATAAAGAAATGAACTGATAGCAAATAGTTATTTATATGGACTTATTTTCACTTAAAGAATTTACGATAGAGACGATAAAATCTCTCATAGAGAATGAGGTAGAAGAAAATGTCCATCTTGATTATAAAGATGGTAAAGCTCTCCAAACTAATGATAAGGGTAAGAATGAAATCACCAAAGATGTTTCTTCATTTGCTAATTCAGATGGCGGCATAATTGTTTATGGTCTATCGGAAAAAAATCATATTCCAACGGCCATCTCTACCTTTGATGGTAATGCTTTCACAAAAGAGCGTTTAGATCAGATTATCTCAAACATTCAACCACATATAAAAGGAGTGAAAATATATCCCATTCGTGTAGAGGGGGATATTTCACACTCTATCTATGTAGTTAAAATTCCCCGAAGTTCTGTTGCGCCCCATATGGCGACCGATCATAAATATTACAAACGCAATAATTTTCAATCTATTGCCATGGAGGATTACGAAGTACGAGATCTTTTCTTTCGTGCTGAACGTCCGGAATTGGAAATCGATGAATGCGAATGCAACTGTATAAATCGTGATAAGGTTAGATATGAAGATGATTTTTACATTTTTAAATTTTATATCGGGGTGAGAAACACTGGTCGTAAGTTATGTTCAAATTTTAAATTAGCATTGATATGTAAACCAAAAAGATTTAGATGCGACTTTACGCTCATTGCAAATTCGCCCAATGTTAACTCTTTATCTAAAACTCTATTAGATGGTGGTAGAGTAAAGTGGTCCTTTGAGAGTAAGGAAACAATTTTCCCTAGTGAAAGTCTTGATTTTTCTGTGTCATTTAAAATACCATATACTCACATTAAAAGATTTTTAGAGCTTGTTTAAAAACAAATGTGAATAAGAAATGAGCATCAGTCGGATGCTCAGACATTTATCCTTTGTAGAT
>VSPN01000010.1 GCA_009775355.1 Muribaculaceae bacterium | reverse complement strand
TGTCCCTGTACTCTTAAAACAACTTTCGCTGCTTTGTCTTGGTAGCATTATGTCAATGTTCTCTTCGCTTTTCGGAGGATGACCACTTGTTTGAGTGTCATTTCGTTTCCGATTTGCGATTGCAAAATTAGGACAAAAATCACCGCTGTGCAAATTTAATCGTAAAAAAATTATGTTTTAGAACACATTTATCCATTTATCTTATTGATTATCTGACTGATTAACAAATGTTAAAATATATTTATCAATGTTAATCAAAATCTATATTTCGACAATAGCCAACCTTATCAATCAACTTTTGAAACAAGATTGATAAAAACCATAATAAAAAAAGGAGTCAGACGGACAATCGTTCGCCTGACTCCTGCTGTTTGCCATCGCTCACCTTCTATCAGAACTGGAAATAGATAAACGGAGCTACCTCCTCACTCATGAATTCTATGACAAGCTGCACTACGGTAAGGAAACACAAGAGCTTGACAATCCATGGCGAGCGGACAAAAATATATTGAACGCGGTCTGCCACCCGTTGCGGAACAAAATGAAACACCATAAGTGAAATCATCATCACGCACCAGACCATTCTTGCCTCGAAAAACTGCGGTATCTGATTCCAACTGAAATCAACGAAAATGTTTGATATTATCAACAGAGAGTCTTCAAAAGATGCAGCCCGGAAAAACACCCACAGCAGAGAGACATAGACAAAAGTAATCGCCCAGCTGATAAAAACAGTGAACCAATTGTCGGGTATTCTCTGTAAAATCGGCCTGCATGCCTTGTGCACGGCAAGACCGACACCATGCATAGCACCCCAGAAAATAAATTTCCATGCGGCCCCATGCCAGAGTCCTCCGATCAACATTGTCAGGAAATTGTTGATATAGGTTCTCAAGGTACCCTTTCTATTTCCACCAAGAGGAATATACAAGTAATCGCGCAGCCACGAAGACAAAGAGATATGCCATCGTCTCCAGAACTCCGTAAGATTACGGCTCTGATAGGGTGAATCAAAATTGATTCCAAGCTTAAAGCCCATTATCAGAGCTATGCCTATGGCCATATCACTGTAACCTGAAAAGTCGCAATATATCTGCATCGTGTATCCGAGCACCCCCATCAGAGTCTGCACTCCTGTATAATATGAAGGATCATTGAAGATAAGGTCGTTGAACTGGGCTATGTAATCGGCAATAACCGCTTTTTTCACCACGCCAATTATGACAAACCACAGACCGCCCCATATTTCATCAGACGTAGCGCGTCGGTTCTTGCTTAACTGAGGCAGAAAATAATCAGCCCGAACTATTGGTCCGGCCACCAATGCAGGAAAAAATGATAGGAAAAACAGATAGTCAAGCCACGTTCGCGTCGGCTCGATTTTGTTTTTATAGACATCAACCACATAGCTGATCGACTGAAACGTATAAAATGATATTCCTACAGGCAATATGATATCGAGCGGCTGGAAATTACCATCAACCATGGCATTCCAGTTCCATAAAAAGAAGTTGGCATATTTGAAATATCCGAGGATGGAAAGTGAAAGAACGATAGAAAACCACATCAGAGCACGCCTGGCGTTCCTGTCAGTAAGTTTCGATAACATTCGCGACACTATCCAGTCGACAAGCGATGTCGCCATCAGCATAAGAAAAAAAAGCCCGCTCGACTTATAATAGAAATATAAAGAGAACGCCACTACGAACAGTGTCATCTGTATGCGACTTCTCCTGAGAAGTGCATACAGGGGAAGAAAGACCAGAAACAAAACCCAGAACACTCCGCTTGAGAAAAGCATCGGAGCAGATGGATCATACATGAAAAGGCGGCCTATCTTTTCGGCTATGCCCGCGTTCAGTTCAGGGAACGATAACATCCTATTTATTAAGTGCTTTAAGAAAAACAATATGAGGGTTAGTCTTTTTGACTGAATCGGCAGGCACCTCAGCCACAAAAGGATGCGCTGATGACGGCAGCCATCTCAT
This sequence comes from Muribaculaceae bacterium, assembly GCA_009775355.1. GTDB lineage: Bacteria > Bacteroidota > Bacteroidia > Bacteroidales > Muribaculaceae > Lepagella. The sequence goes on along the minus strand of VSPN01000010.1, from coordinate 48,958 downwards.
CACGCTGTCGATCCACAAGGCGGAAGACTCGCGTGTGGGATGAATATGGTCTGCCTTCCTCTTGAACTCCATACCAGCGGAGCGAAAAAAAGTGCCAGGTCGGCATGTTCTTGCCAAAAAGTCGTTTATACCACCGTCTTCCTTCCAGTTCGGAGGTCCTATCCATACATATGGTATTGTATCTATCACTTCGAGAATCTTGCGTATATACGGAAGTCTCGTCTCGGGTCTGGATATATACAATTCATTGCTCCCAAGAGATATGAAAATCTGAGTAGGGCGGAACTTATTTATATAATATGAAAGCGTGTCATGTTCCGCCCAAATCTTTGTATTGCTCGAATCCCAGTTGACCGAATTTATGGTATGCCCGTTCTGACGTGCATACTGTGCAAGTCTGAGTGCAAGATTAAAAGTCATCGAATCCCCGAAAATGAAAATGGACTGAGGAAGAGAATCGACTAACACTTTCTCCTCAAGCACAGGGACAGTATCGGGCAACATCGCTTCCTGCTCCGCAATATCCGTTTTATCCGTCAGCAAATCCGACAACGGAGCCTTTTTAAGAGTTTTACCTCCAATTGTGAGGTCATCGGAAAACGCTATCAGCGAAACAACAGCAAATGCGGCGGCAAGCAAAAGCCACAGAGCTGTATATGTCTTTCTGAACATGGGTGTCTCAGCTTATCAACTAAACAATAACAAACATCAGGCAAGTGCAACAACGGTAATGCCGGCTCCACCGAATCGGATATCCTCGTCTTCAAACGATTCTACTCCAGGGACAGTTTTCAGCTGCTGGCGGATTAATGTCTTCAGTATACCATGACCTGTGCCGTGAAGAATCCTTACCTTACCGGCATTGAACTGGATGGCGTCATCGATGAAATATGTCACGGCCTGAAGAGCTTCGTCAGCCCTCATCCCCCTGACATCAATCTCGTTTCTGAACGCGAGCTGCCGGCGTCGGCTTGCGTCAGAAGTAGAAGCACTGATGACAGAAACTGATGAAAGTGTCGTCTTTTTCGGACGACCTGACGGTTTCAGTCTGGACAGCTCGACTATCGTCCTCAACGCACCAAACGCGACTTCAGCTTTCTTCCCCGAAACAGACATCACTTCTCCTACTGTATTGCCGCCGTCGAGAGTCACGAAATCACCCGGTTCTACAGGCTTCGACGACTGTATCTTCGGCTGCGGTTCCGGCTTATTCGGCTTACGACTCTTGTGTCTGAGTTGTTTTATTCTACTGTCAGATCCGTCTGCTCCAGATTCGGATTTCGCAGACTCCATGAAGTCCTTGAGTTCATTTCGTATGAGTTTGGTTTTCTCCTTTTCAGCCTGTACCTTGCGGATCTCGAGAATCGTACGCTCTATGCGTGCGTTTGCCTCGGAAAGAATCTCTTTCGCTTCACGCCGGGCATCATCGAGTATAGCTCTCCTCTGCGATTTGAGATCTCCTGCCACTTCCTCGTATTTCGACAAAAGAGTATCAAGCCGGTTCTCCTTCTCACGAATATTCTGACGCTTGTTGGCCCAGTATTTACGATCGCGCGCAATGTCGGAAAGATACTTGTCAAGATTGACATAGTCCTCCCCCACTATCTTTTTAGCCTCCTCTATCACTTCTTTGGGCAACCCCATCTTGTGAGCGATATCGATTGCGAACGAACTTCCCGGGTTTCCGACAGAAAGCTGGAAAGTCGGCTCAAGTTTTGATCTGTCGTACAGCATAGCGCCGTTCACAAATCCGGGACAGTTGTCAGCGAATGTCTTGAGATTCTGATAGTGAGTTGTCACAATGCCGTAACATCCCTTGCGTCCGAGATTGTCAAGAATCGCCTGAGCCATCGCCCCGCCGATCTGAGGCTCAGTGCCCGAACCCATCTCGTCTGCGAGCAGAAGAGTCCCTCTGTCGGCATTGAGGAGAAAGAAACGCATGTTGCGCAAATGCGACGAATATGTGGACAGATCATTCTCAAATGACTGCTCGTCTCCTATGTCGATAAAGAGACGCCTGAAGAAACCCATGTGCGAATTGTCATACAGAGTGGGTGGAATTCCACACTGCATCATATACTGCACGGCAGCCACAGTCTTGAGACACACCGATTTTCCTCCGGCATTAGGCCCGGATATGATAAGAATCCTGCTCTCGTCCGACAGTGTGATATCGAGCGGAACGACCTGACGTCCCTGCTGACGCAAAGATATGCATAAAGCCGGATGGACGGCATGATACCATTCTATCCCGGGCCTGTCTTCTATGTGGGGCAACGTCGCACCGACATCGGCTGCAAAAGAGGCCTTGGCACTGATGAAATCCAACATACCAATAACCCTGCAACTTTCAGCTATATCATCGGCATACGGCCTTATTTCAGCAGCAATGGAAATCAGCACAGCTGTCACTTCGCGCTTCTCCTCCATCTGCAATTCCCGCAGACGGTTGCCGGCCTCCACCACTTCCGCCGGCTCTATGAATACAGTCTTGCCTGTAGCACTCTCATCGTGCACAATGCCGTTGATCTGACGTTTCAGACCGGCAGCCACCGGTATCACCATTCTGCCGTCCCTGATTGCAGGAGACGCGTCCTTGTCGACAATTCCCGATGCAATTGCAGAATCCATGACCCTGCGCATGGCACGCTGCATCAATCCTGTGGCACGCCTTATGGACTGTCTGACCTCATAAAGTGCCGGAGATGCCGTATCCTTGACTTCCCCGAACTTGTCGATCGCATTAGAGATGACACGTGCCAGATGCGGGAACTGCATCAGCACCTCTGCATCCATGCGAAGATCCGGGTAATGCGAAACATCCGAATCACCGTCAGCGCATGAATCAAAAAAAGCTCTAACTTCTGCAAATGACACAAGAGTCTGCAACAGTTTATAGAGACGGTCAGCACTCATGAAAGAGTTCACCGCACGAATCTCCGCAAGATACGGTATCACATCATGAGAAGACAAAGCTGGAAACGGAAGTTCTGACGAGCGGATAGCCATCATATCTCTGACACTTCTCAAAGAATGCATGACATGACCGAAATCAGTAGAAAATGACATTTCGGCCGCTATGTCGCGCGATAGACGGGATGAACAAAGCCGTGCAATAGTGTTTCTGATTGTATCAAACCCGATTTTAGACTCGAAATCCTGAGGATAGACCATGACTGTCAATGAAATTTCTTAACTTATTTACGAACGACAACACAAGGGTATTAGTATATCCGACAAAATTAATAAGAGCGCATTCAAATTCACACGATAGTAAGTGAAGTAAACTTTTCATACAATCGGCGGCTTCATATTTACCGCTTACGGATTGAGACACAGCTGAATAGTCATATTATACTTCACTACGCACCGGAATCGCCAAAAAACAAGCCGAGAAAAACGCGGCCACCAGTTGCATGCATTCACATCGGCTCACACCGGAAGAACAAGAAGGGGCACATCGCGGTCAAAGAGTATGCGGTGTGCGAGGGTAGGATGGAAAAATCTTGAGAAAGCACTTGACTTTTTGTTAGGCACTATTATGAGCTGAATATCATTTTCGGAAAGGACTTTGCTCACGCGTTCATCAAACCGACCTCTGGATACACCTGCTGCGTGAAAAGAGGCCGTCGGAAACATATCTGACAGATAACGGCAAAGATCTTCAAGTCTTGCACAAGCATTGGATATGGGACGGTCGCTGACCGGAATAAGGCTGAATTCACACGCCGGATAGTCAAATATCCTCATAAGTCCCCTCACGGTAGCAACGTCAAAAGGAGTAAACGTACAGAACATCGCCACCCTCTTTATGCCCTCTACTCCAAGAGGCACATAATTCTCAGGCACAGTAAAGACAGGCACCCGGCAGGAGTCAATCACCTCGGCGGTCACGCTGCCGACAAGATCGGACTCTTTTTTATCTATGCCACGAGTCGCCATCACTACCATAAGAGGATGGTTCTGTTTGCAATATTCGTGAATTACCTGCTCCGGAATGCCTTCGAGCAATGTTGTCGAAAACCTTATGTCGGGAACAAGACCGCTCATACGCGCCCTGTCGATTTCCTCCTTGAAAGCAGAAAGCTGGGAGGAGGCAAGTTTCCGCAGATCAATAGCCTCAACCGCATCGGATTCGGCGTTATCTTCCTGAGACATGCCGAAAGCATCGACTGATTCGGGAGCGATGAACAACGGAGCTATATAGGAATGGAGAATTATCGGCTCAACTCCGAATTTCTCCGCAAGAAAAAAACCCACTCTGACTGCGGTCATGCTTGCAGGAGAAAAATCGACGGGAATGAGCAGATGACTGCCCATACCCGTCATTTTGATCAACGCCAAAGGAGGAGTGCCGGTCTCTCCGCTCTCAAGTATTTTGAGGCCAAGAGCCAATGAACCGACAGGAATACGAACCTTCTTGGGATACAGCTGCAGTGGCAGGCCGGGAAGAGCAACATCTTCGAGCGTGACGTGAATGTCGTGAAACTCAAGAATCTCCTTGAGTCTCAGAGCACGTTCTTCCGTATGAACCACAAGAGTGATCAGTCTGTCGTCCGCCTCCATTCAGCTGTCTGTCACTGATTATTCTGTTCTTCGAGAATCTTTACGGCCATATCATAGATAGTGGTATCATCAAGGACAACAATACCGCCGTCGGGACCAGGCTCTATATGAAGACCTGCATTTTTGCCAAACTGGTAGTTGACGCCACCAAAATAGTTACGTACTGTCTGAACCGTTACGTTGAGCTCGTCAGCGATCCGGTGGGTAGCGCCGTCAGGCAGACTGTCTTTGAGACGACGGAGTTCGTTGAATGTGATGGTCTTGCTCATAATTATAGAAATTATAGGTTATATTTGAGTTTTTCGATGGAGAGTGATCGTTTTCTTATCTTTTGCTAAATTAATCAAATTTTGCGGTTTCACAAAGAAAAAGTAATAAATAATCACATTGTTTTAAAACATATTTTTATAATTGAACACTTATCTCTATTATCTTGTTTATCCAATTAATATGCTGTAAAACATAAATGAGGGTATGCCGCTCATATTAGCACCACATCACACAATAATTAAAGCAGGGGGCATATTCTTCACATCAATCACGCTCATGAAATCCCGTTCAACTAACGGATCACATGCCGACGGGTTCGAAATCGGATGCCGACACCCATCCGACAAAGTCGGAATTCAGACGGACCTTATACCACTCGGGAGCTTCAGACGAGGCAGGATACGTGTCCAGAACCGAAACCCTGGTACCCCGGGTGAGAGCCACCGGATTTTCTTTCGAACCGGCAGAAGCCTCGCTGAGCAATCTGACTCTTGCTCCCGTTATGACCCCCTCGTCTGTATGATATGAAGCTGCCATGAATGCGAACAGAAGTCCTGCGATAGTAAGTCCAAGCATAACAAAACCACCGAAGAAACCGACTTTACGCACTGTGACCTGCCTACTGAATATATACACTGAAGCACAACCGATAAAAGACAAGAAAAATGCAGCCGCCCATACGGCCCATGTATCACTGAGATGCTCCCTGCAGATGTAGAGACGGACCGAAGAGAAGAAAGAGGGAGAATCGGGGTCGACCGACAGTTTCTTCCCTTTGAGTTCAACCCGGTTGCTGTCTGCCACCTTGGACTCGATATATGTCATATTGGAGCGCGCCTCCGAATTAGAAGGGTCAAGACGAAGTGCGCGGATATAACATGCAAGAGCATTGCCGTAATCTCCACCCTTCGCATAGGCGTTGCCCATATTGTGGCATAAAGAAGACGAAACACCAAGTGACGCCGAAATATCCTTGTATATTGCCACGGCCTCGGCATAGTCTCCTCGGGCGTATGCTGAATCTGCGGCCTCGACTGAAGCGGCCGCAGCAGACATGCGGAATACTGCCGAGACAACGAGAATTATCATTACTGCTGTTGATTTCATGTCAATGATCAGTTTTTGAATTCATTTTCCAGTCTGTTGATGATCCGGGTAGCCTCCGAATATGCATTGCCGAGATTTTCCTTGCCTCCGGCTGAAGAGTATTTTGCAAACTCCGCATCATCTATTATGCTGATAAAGGTATCAGACACATCGTCAGAAACATTTCTTGAAGAAAGAACCTGACGAACGTTGTCGCGCATGAGCCCTGACGTGGGCATCTTTAATTTGTCGCCAAGATATCCCCACAGAGCCACCAGCAACTCATCGTAGAATCTGTCGGCATCACCCTTTTTCATAGCGGCGGCTGCCTTTTTCAACCGCCTTCTGGCAGTCCTGTCCGCTCTTCGGCTGTTGAACGAGGCCATATCGGCATGAAGACTGACATATCGCCTGTATATGACCACTGCCGCCACAAGCAGGACAACTGGTAATATAAACCACAACCAATATAATATTGAGCGGATGTATGGTCTGACTGATCCGGAAAGTGCCGCCGTGTCAATTTTCTGAAGGCGGGGATCGAACCTTACCCTAACCTTGTCTGCATTCTTACCCGAAGCAGAACCTTTACCTACCTGAATCGAATATCCCTTGGCTACAGTTGTCTCGTATTTCCCGGTTTCAGGATCAAAATATACGAGTTTCACATCAGGAATGCGGAAAGATCCTTCCTCAAGCGGCATGAATGAATAGTCGAATGTAACGGTACCGGAGACATTTGACGATCCCACTTTGAAATCCTGCTTTGTCGTAGGTGTATACACCTCGATTTCGGGGGGATACTGTGCGGAAAGATCTGGCATCTGCACATATTTGATATTGCCTGTGCCGATAAGCGTATACACTACAGAGGCCGCCTGATTCGTCCTGAACTGAGTGCCCGCAAGGCTTGATGTCAATCTGAACCGACCTACCGCACCTGAAAAATCCGCCGGCTTCGGGGCTGGAAGTTCCTTGACATTGACAACGAGATCGTTGGGTGACACGTTGAGCTGCAACGGTGTGCTGAAAGACATGTTGCCAAAAAGTGAATCATGATAATACTCCCTCCTGTCGACAGCGATCGTATAATTGTTACCTGTCACTTTCAGGTTTCCGGTCATCTGGGGGAATATTATGTAGCGTGCAATGACAGCCGTTGCATATGTCTTGCCCTGATAGGTTTCGAACGAGAGAGATGAAGAGATATCTTTCGACTCCTCGATTACAAAACCGTCGAATTTCGGGGCGGCAGTCGCTCCAACGAATTTTATGGCATCGTAAGTGGTATAAAGTTTTACGGTATATACAAGCGCTTGCTGCTCATATGCAGTCGAACTTGATACGCTTGCGCGGAGAAAAAGATTGCCGTCTCCCTTGCCTATATATTTCGGTTTGTCGGTATCATCGGAAGAATCGGTCGAATTTCCTGTCTGAGCCGAGGGGACTGCCGGAGTGGCAGACGCACTTCCTATTGTATATCTGACCTGATTGCTCCAGACCCCGCCGACAGAGACAGGGCCATAGGAATACGATCCTTCCTTTGTTGCACGCATTGTGGCCGTATATGTAGCGGCATAAGAGCGGGTTGTAACACCGTTGATGCTTGAAAACCCGCTTTCTTCGCGAGTTCTGTCGAAGTATACGAGTTTTGCACCCCCGACATTATCTGGCTTCTGCGGAGTTGCAGTAATATCAGTCACATCTATTGAGAGATAAAAAAGATCTCCTATTTCAATACGGCTTTTGCCTCTCTGCGGCGAGACCGAGACCCTGACAGAAGCACCGAAAGCAGAAGATACTGCCGCAAGAGCGACAATCAACAATATGTGGAATTTTTTAGTCATGATACACTATTGGTTTATGGTATTCCGCTCAGATAGAAATACTCTCCCTCTTGGAAGTCGTGGACTTGACATCGATTCTGACAGGCGCGGAACGGGCAGTACGATATTCTCCTGCCTCCGGATCAAAGTAACAGAACGTCACCTCCCCTATTTCCACTCCATCCCTGACATCGGGAATAAAAGTGCATTCAAGGCTGAGCTCTGAAATCATCTGACCATTATCATAGGCCGCATCACGGGATTCTGATATGGATTTGAGCCTTACACCGTTGCGGAATGCATTCCTGTATTCCGGGAGAGTTGAGTCTGCTATCATTCCGGTGCCGCGAAGAACCACAACAGCCACAGCCTCCTCGTTGACAAAGATATCACCCCGTGGCACTACTGTCTCTATCGTAAACTTGCCGACTGATCCAGAGAAATCTACTGATGCCGGCGGAGTCGGGAGACTTTTAACATTGAACATCCGTTTATCGACCGGAACCGAGAACCTTTTTACGACAGAAGTCCTGCGTTTGCCCCAGAACGGGTCATTGACTACTGCGGGAAAAGAGACTCCAATCTCGTATTCTCCCCCTCCTATCTCGTACTTTCCTTTGTCAGACATCGTAACCATATATGCTTCGAGAGGGAAACAATAATATGTTTTTCCTCCTGAAACTTCCTTATAGGCACTTCCTGCCGGCGACACCTTCTGCACCGATGCGAACTCCCCCTTAGTCAGAGATGGAGCAGAACGCACTTCCGCAAGCGCTATGTCGGGAGTGGAACTGATGAGCGTGACAACCATAGGCACAGGCTGACGCTCGTAAAAAGTCTGTGGATCCATGCGGCATTCGATCGAGAACTCAGGATCGGCCGTATTCCGACCGACTTCACTTGCCGACATCACGAAAGATGATACAAGCACCGACAATATGACAAAAACACGTATCATCACCATCTACGCGTATTGCGTCCGGACGCCTCCGATTTATCACCCTTGTTCGCTTTATTGACGCGGGCACGTGTGGTACTCTCTTTATTATCAATGGCCTGAAGTATCTGTGCAGCAGACTGCTGACTCAGATTCTGTCTACTGTCGTCCTTCTGGTCCTTGTCTTTATTCTGATCCTGATTCTGGTCCTTATCATTCTTGTTCTTTTCATTTTCCTGTTCCTTATCGTTCTTGTCCTTATCCTGATTCTCCTGATTGTTGTCTTTATTCTGATCCTGATTCTTTTTCTGGAGATTCTTCTGGGCAATTCTAAGATTCTTGCGGGCCTTGTCGTCCGACGGATCAATTCTCAGTGCCTGCTTATAATAATCTACGGCCTTCTGATAGTCTTTCGCATTAAATTCCAGATTGCCGAGATTAAAATTCGCTTTTGCAGCCAGACCGGGCTTCGTTCTAGCAAGCGAGGCCACTTCTGAGAAATTCTTTCTCGCTCCGTCAAGGAGCGTACGGTTTCTTGAAGATGTATCTGCCGGATTTGCTACCTGCCGCACCTGCGATAATCCAAGATTATAGCGGGCTTCGGCCGAAGTCGGATTCTCGGCAATGGCTTCCTGATACAGACTCTGCGCCTCGACAAACTTCCGCTCCTTATAGAGAGTATTGCCCCGGTTGATAAGACGTCGCTCCTTGCGGGTGGATTCAGCAGAGGCCGAAAATGCCGACGAAGCCACCATGACAGCCATAACCAATATATAGAAAAGGCGTATTTTCATTTTTTCTCCTCCTTCTTAAAGAATGTGATTCTATCAAGCCAGCTTATCTTGCGCTCAAGCAAGAAGACATTGATCACTATGCACGCTAGCGCAAGCCATGCAAACACTCCGAACAACTCATCATGCTGAGAATAAACACTCGATTCCATGGCAGCTTTCTTGAGTTTGCCGAGCTGACGCTCAAGATCGCCGAGGGCATCGCTCGAAGAGGCGTTGACATATATGCCTTTGCCTGCAGAAGAAATCCTGGTTGCAAGCTCCTCGTTAAGTGCAGTCCGAACCGGTTCTCCGGTCTGTCCGTCGATCATGAGACTGCCGTTTTCCGGTATTGTCACCGGCACAGACTGTCCAACACCAACCACGTCTATCTGTATGCCTTTTTTGACTGCATTCTGCGCTGCGGTCATTACACTCTGCTGATCCTCAAGCTCCTCAGCATCTGTTATGAGAATTATGGCCTTTCCGATATTCTTATTGTCGCTGAAAGAATTTGCCGCCATCTCGATTGCAGAAGTCATGTTCGTGCCTTGCTCGGCGATCTGAGTCGGATCAATTGAGTTGAGAAACATTTTAGCCGACACGTAATCGTTAGTCACAGGTATAAGCGTGTATGCCTGACCGGCATATACGATAAGCCCCACACGATCGTTGTCAAGCCTGTTGATCAGTTTTTCGAGTATAAGTTTTGCCGTACGCATACGGTCAGGCCCATCGGGAGAATCAGAGGCTGACGCAAGCATTGAGTTTGACGCATCAACAGCGATGACGACCTCTATGCCCTCTTTGACAGTCTTCTCATCTTTTACCCCACCCCACGGTCTGGCAAGCGCCAGAATGATGAAGGCGAGAGCAAACATCTCGAGCGACAGCTTCAGAGGCGGCTTGTACGGGGAGACCTCAGGCATAAGCGAGCCGATCACCTTAATCCTTCCGAATTTCCGGAGGTTTCTGCGTCTTGCATAACGTGCCCACGCATAAAGCGTGACGAACAGTGGCACCAGCAACAGAAGCAGCAACAATTCAGGATAAGCGAAACTGAACATAATCAATCCAATTAACTGCGGGGATCAGGGGATCCGGCGCAACAATGTATATCTTAACAAAAACTGCAGACACAAAGCGCATAATGCCGCGAGAATCCATGGCATGAAGTTTTCTTCGGTCTGAGTGAAATTATTGACATTTATCTTTGACTTCTCAAGCGAGTCTATCTCCTCAAATACATGGCGAAGCATACGCGAGTCTGTTGCGCGGAAATACTTTCCGCCGGTAGCCTCTGCTATACCCGTCAGAGCACCCTCATCAATTTTTGTCTCCATGGTGGTGGTGGAAAAACCGTAGGGATCTGTTATGCTTATGGTGCCGTTTGTGCCTACACCGATCGCATATATGCGGATCCCTTTCTGCCGGGCGATCTGAGCAGCCGTCGACGGAGCTACATCACCGGCATTGTTGGTACCGTCTGTGAGAAGTATAATGCTCTTTGACTTGGCCTGACCGGTAACCAGTCGGTTGATAGCAGACGCTATGCCGTCACCTATGGCCGTTCCGTCGTTAAGCGCACCGGTTCTAGTGGAGCTGATGGCATTGACAAGAGCAGCCTTGTCGGTGGTGAGTGGCATCAACGACAGGCTTTCGCCCGAGAACACGACATATCCGATATTGTCGTTCGATCGCTGACTTACAAATTTCGAAGCAACCTCCTTGGCAGCCTCTATTCTGTTAGGCTGAATATCGGTGGCAAGCATACTGCTTGATATGTCAAGAGCAAGCACAATGTCGGTGCCTTCTATGCTTGATGATCTGAGCGAATCATGAGTCTGCGGACGCGCAAGAGCCACAATTACCGCAGCTGCTGCCGCAAGCTGCAACATAAAGCAGAAATGCATCATCCAGACTTTGAATGTGGCCCTATATGCCTTCAGAGAGGATACGGACGACACCCCCAGCGAGGGATTGGAGTTTCGCCACTTCAAAACGTACCACACTGCCAGCGGAACAAGAAGCAACAATAAAAACAACAGATATGGATGACGGAACATCATTTTTCACCTCCTTTCACAGAAACAGGCCCTGCAGAGTCTTCTTTCGACTTCAAATCCAGAGAAGAACCGTCAGTATCGGAATCCTCCGGCTGAACTGGTCTGGTCTCCTCGACAAACCTCAAAGCATTGTCGTATGACTTCACATTATCATCAGGAAGAGGGCGGACCTTTGCGAATTTCACAAAATCCGCCATATCGAGGATCTGTCTGAAATACACACGCTTGTCAGCAATCTCCTTATTCTTCTTAAGGGCTGCCAGAATCTGGCGTGACGTCATCTCCGCAGCATTGATGCCGAATCTGCGAAACAGATAATGACGCAGAATATCGGTAAGTTCTGTATAATACTCTTTTTCCATGCCCTGCTCCCACAATTTCTTTTCCTTGAGAGTTCTCAAGGCAGAGACTGCGGCCTCATAGGGAGTCGGTTCCGGTTTCTTAGGCAGGAGCGAACCCTGACTTCTGTATCGTCTGACTGCGTAGAGAGCGAGAGCCAACGCGAGCAGAACAATCAACAGAACCCACCAGTAATCAACCACCCAGTCGGGAACGTGATCGAATATCGAAGGATTTTCAGGCCCTGAAACAGAAGCATAGTCATGGATCGGAGTATCGGCTTCTGCAAGTACAGGCACAACCTTTATCGCAAGGCTTTTGGAGGACACTGTATCCCTGCCCGAGACATACGCAAATTCAGGCAATCTGTAATACCCTGAATCAAAAGCCTGTAACGGAATATCATAATTGATAGTCACGGAATTACCCGATACCAACGTATCAATCTTCGACGGGGCGCGAAGCTCCACGCTGTCGCCGCATATGGGAATTATGCCGTTATCGCGGATCCGGCCAAATATAGGGAAACTGCCTTTAGCTCCTTTCGGCTGAGTAACCGAAAGATGCAGAGTGGTCATCTTGCCCATCAGAAGATTGACAGAATCAAGTCGGATCTGCACTGTCGCCGAGGCGAAAAGCGAAGACGAGATCCCGGCGATCATAACCGAGAGCAATAAAATTTTCAGGAATTTAAAGTTCATAACACCTGATATTTGAAAAATGGAGAAGAAAAATCATCGCGCCACTGCCCGACGCCTGAAAAGGCCAAGCAGAGATTTGACAAAATCCTCATCTGTCGTGACCGAAGCAAGATCGACTCCGCTTTTGGCGGTCGTTGCCGCAAGTTTTTGCTGTCGCGCATACCATGCCTTTGCGTAATTGGATCTTGCGTTTTTTGACGATGTGTCGATCCACATATCTGTTCCGGTCTCCATGTCGCATATCCTTATCAGGCCGACATCGGGCATCTCGGCATCACGTCTGTCATAGACCTGGATAGCGGCGAGATCATGTTTGCGGTTAGCTATGGTCATGCTTTTGAAATAATCGTGATCATCGATAAAGTCACTTATCAGGAAAGCCGTGGACCGCTTTTTGATTGCATTGGTCAGGAAGCGCAACGCCACATCGACGTCCGTCCCCCTGCTTTCGGGTTCGAAATTGATAATCTCGCGTATAATCAGCAGAATATGCTTTCTGCCTTTTTTGGGAGGAATAAATTTCTCTATCTTGTCAGAGAAAAAAATTACTCCGACCTTGTCGTTATTCTGGATGGAGGAGAAAGCTAGAGTGGCTGCGATTTCAGCCATTTTCTCCTTCTTTATATCTCCTGCCGCCCCGAAGTCGCGGCTACCGCTGACATCAATCAGCAACATCACAGTCATCTCCCTCTCTTCCTCATAGACCTTGACATAAGGCTTGTTGTGGCGCGAAGTCACATTCCAGTCTATGTCGCGGACATCATCTCCAGGCTCATATTCGCGAACCTCGCTGAATATCACACCGCGCCCCTTGAACGCGCTGTGATATTCACCGGCAAATATATTCTGACTGAGACCTCTTGTCTTGATCTCGATCTTACGGATTTTTCTTAAGAGTTCGTTGGCATCCATAATCCTCTGATTCAAGTCTTCCAATATGCCGTCAGGGCACTGCGACTTTGTCGAGAATATCAGTGATAACCTCGTCGGCGTCTATATTGTTGGCCTCGGCCTCATATGTAAGGCCGATACGATGACGGAGCACATCGTGACATACTGCCCTCACATCTTCTGGAATCACATATCCGCGTCCCTGCAGGAACGCATATGCACGAGAGGCAAGAGCAAGGCTGATCGATGCGCGGGGAGATGCACCGAACGATATGATGCTCTGAAGATCGGAAAGACCGTATTTCGAGGGCTGACGTGTGGCAAAGACTATATCGACAATATAGTTTTCAATCTTCTCGTCAAGGTATATTTTGCCGACTATATTCTGAACATCCTTGATTTCCTGAGGATTGACAATCGGCTGCACAGGAATCTGTTCCCCACGGATATTTTGTCGTATAATGGCTTTCTCCTCTTCCTTCTCCGGATAGCCGATCACGACTTTAAGAAGGAACCGGTCCACCTGAGCCTCAGGCAGCGGATATGTTCCCTCCTGCTCGATAGGGTTCTGTGTGGCCATGACAAGGAATGGCGATGGCAGGGTGTATGTATCGTCGCCTATTGTGACCTGACGCTCCTGCATCGCCTCAAGCAATGCGCTCTGAACTTTCGCCGGGGCTCGGTTGATCTCATCAGCGAGAACAAAATTGGCAAAAACCGGGCCCTTTTTCACCTCGAATGCCTCTTTTTTCACGCTATATATCAAGGTGCCTACCACATCGGCTGGCAACAGATCCGGAGTGAACTGGATACGGCTGAACTGCGCGTCTACAAGATTTGAAAGAGTCTTGATCGCGAGAGTCTTTGCAAGACCCGGCACTCCCTCGAGCAGAATATGTCCGTTGCAAAGCAATGCAATCAGCAACGAATCGACGAGATGCTTCTGGCCTACGATCCTGCGGTCCATTCCGGTACGGATCATTGTGACAAAATTACTTTTCGAGGCGATAAGATCCTGAAGTTCCCTGATGTTTACTGTTTCATCCATATGAATTATACTTCTGTTTTGGAATACGGCCGTCTTATCTTCTCATAATAGAGGGGACAAGCGGAACGCGCAATGTTTCTGTATGCAAAATTAGCACATTTAACTTAATTATGTTAACAAGCCTTGTTAAATTAAGTTTATGGAAACATGCAATCTTATTTATGAATGTTAAAAGGCTTACGTGGCGGTATTATTTTCCGCCATAAGACTGCATATTGTCCGACTGATCGGTAAAGGCGTTCCATCCCTGTGCCCGGATCGGGATTTCCGCTCCGTCTCGCGTCACCATGGCCGCACCCAGATCAGAAGTTGTTATATAACCTATCATGGTCACACCTTTCAGCTTGTCGATCCTCTCGTTGTCGGCAAGCGGCACAGTAAAGAGAAGCTCGTAGTCTTCTCCGCCGTTCATCGCCGCCATGACAAGGTTCATATTGAATTCCTCGGCCATGATAGCAGTCTGGTAGTCTATTGGAATCCGGTCTTCATATACACGACACCCGACTCCAGAACTTTTACATATGTGAAGAAGTTCCGAAGAAAGACCGTCACTGACATCCATCATGGATGTGGGACGGATTCCGTTGTCAGCAAGCAGCTTGATGACATCTTTCCTTGCTTCGGGCTTAAGCTGGCGTTCAAGTATGTACTCCCTGCCGCTGAAATCAGGTTCGAAACCGGGAGCTGATCCAGCCGCGACACGGTTCTCGCGCTCAAGTAGCTGCAATCCCATGTATGCGGCACCAAGATCTCCGCTGACACAGATTATGTCGGTCGGCTTAGCGCCGTTTCTGTATACGATCTCATCATTAGCCGCCTCACCGATACATGTCACGCTGATCACAAGTCCGGTGACAGAAGCCGATGTGTCTCCACCCACAAGATCGACACCATAGGCATCACATGCCAGACGAATTCCGGCATAAAGTTCTTCCATGTGCTCCACAGTGAACCTGCTCGATACGCCGAGGCTGACTGTGATCTGACGCGGCTGGCCGTTCATGGCATAGATATCGCTGAAGTTGACTATTGCGGCTTTGTATCCGAGATGCTTCAGCGGTACATAACGAAGATCGAAATGAATACCTTCCAGAAGCAGGTCGGTTGTTACAAGAGCTTCCTTATCTCCAAAACCGAGAACAGCTGCATCATCGCCGATTCCTACATGCGACGATTCATTCTTAAGAGGAAAATCTCTGGTCAGCCTGTCGATAAGGCCGAACTCTCCGAGTGTAGAAATTTCCGTTTGATTCTTATCCATATGTCCGTATATAAAAACAGAGACGTAAAATTGCGACATGAATGAATTTTACGTCTCCTTCGATTCAGTTGATCATTATAATCTCGCGAGCATTTCCTTGATCACGCCGGTCATCACGGGCTGTGCCTTGATCGCGGCTTTCTGCACCTCTTCATGAGTGGGCACTTCCTTGATATCCTTGCCACCGAGGTCGGTTATGACAGAAACTCCAAACACGCGCATACCCGCATGGTTGGCGACTATCACCTCGGGCACAGTTGACATTCCGACAGCATCACCTCCGATGACACGGAAATATTCATATTCCGCAGGAGTCTCGAAAGTAGGACCAGGGGTTCCGACATACACTCCATGCATAAGCCGGATATCCTGCTCACGTGCGATATCGTCGGCCATGTGTATCATGGCATTGCAATACGCTTCTGTCATGGCCGGGAAACGCGGGCCGAGTTCATCGTAATTCTTGCCACGCAGCGGATTTTCAGGGAAAAGATTGATATGATCGGTGATCACCATCACATCTCCGACACGGAACTCCTTGTTCATGCCTCCGGCCGCGTTGCTCACAAACAAAGTCTCGACACCGAGTTCACGCATGACGCGCACAGGAAATGTCACCTCCTTCATGTCGTAGCCCTCATAATAATGAAACCGTCCCTGCATGGCCATTATGTACTTGCCGCCGAGGTTTCCGAATATGAGCCTTCCCGAATGTCCTTCTACCGTAGAAACGGGAAAATTCGGTATAACGTGATAGTCAAGTTCATTTGTAATCTCTATATGATTGACAAGGTCTCCGAGACCTGTGCCGAGTATGACTGCGATGTGCGGCAACTCGCCGACTTTCTCCCGGATAAAACCGGCAGTCTCTCTGATTTTTTCAAGATAATTCTTTTCCATGGGTTATTGAGTTAAATTAACATAGCAACGGAATGGCATGGCAGTCCGTCACGTCATCTGATATAACGTATCCGTAATGTCAAAGTTGAGACCGGACCGTCACCCGAGAATCTTCATGAGATCTCCGGCAAGGTCATTGTCTTCAGTCTCGGCGACCATTCTGACAGAAACAGGAATATAAAACACAAACTGCTTGAGCGATGAAGGGAAATACGGATTATAAGCCATACGCACAGCATCTTTCTCTGTCGTCACAATCACTTTGCGTTCTCCTTTGAGCGTCAAAAATTTATTTTTCAGCTCCTCTATGTCAGATCTTGTAAAGTCATGATGATCCGGGAAATGATTGACCACTACCTTGAAAGGATAAGACCTGAAATGCCGGACAAATCCACGGGGATTCGCTATCCCGGTCACAAGCATGACCGAATCACGCGCGGTCAGAGCCGCAAGATTTGCGTGATAAGGATTGTCTTCGGTGAAGACAGGCATCAGCGGACCATAAGAATAAGAGGTGTAGTATAACTTCTGATATGGCATCAGACCGAGTTTTTTTGAGATCAGTCTGAACGAGAGAGGTGACAATCCGGCCGGGCATTTCGTGACTACCACTATATCCGCACGGTTCACCTGATGAGCGGACTCCCGAAGTCGTCCGTAAGGCAAAAGCGAATCATCATAGACAGGCCGGCTGTAATCCATGAGCATGACATTGACTTTGGGTTTCACATATCTGTGCTGAAAAGCATCATCGAGCAGTATCAGCTGCGTATCAGGAAACTGCCTTATGATTTCCATGATACCCTTACGCCTGCTCTCACAAACCGCCACTTTTATTCTTGATCCGAGTTTGAGATATATCTGCAGAGGCTCATCGCCCACACTCTCGGGAGTACTGTTGCTGTTGGCAAGGATAAAACCGCGCGTCTTTCTTTTATAACCACGGCTAAGCACCGCAATATTATAAGTGGAAGACAGCACTCCGGCCAGATACTCGACATGAGGAGTCTTGCCAGTGCCGCCGACAGTCAGATTGCCGATACTGACCACAGGCACATCAAACTCCTCGACGGGCAAAACGCCATGATCGAAAAGCCAGTTTCTGACATCCGTCACCATACCATACAGCCACGACATCGGCTTCAACACATATGGCAGAACCCTGTGCAGGGGATTGCTTATTCCACTCATTTATCAGATACTAAGTTGTCTGGTTATAACATATCGGCTAAGTTTACATTTCGATTCTGAATTCCGGCATTCTCGCCTGAACCGGCCTACGTGTCAGCAATCTTCTGAGAAGATATGTCCTGAGCCTGTCTTCATCGCGCGATTCTACAGCATCTTTCAGTTCTGCCATAGTCATGGAACCAAGCCTGATCATATCCCACACCGATGGTTCGAACTGCGGATATGCCGCGACATCGAAATTATTATCCAGACCAGCTTTGGCCGCTGTCCATTCCACTGCGTCACGCAAGCTGCCGAGAGAATCGACAAGCCCGATGCGCTGCGCGGTAATTGCCGACCACACCCGGCCCTCGGCGATCGCAAGAACTTTCTCCTTCTTCATTTTACGACATTTGGCAACGCGAGATGTAAAATCGTCATAACCTCGATCCACATATTTCTGCATCACCGACAGCTGGGTCTCGTCAAGGGGTCTGAATCCTGACGGAAATGTCGCACCAGGATTTGTGCTGACAGTCGCAACATTCACTCCGAGTTTATCAAGGGTTCCTTTAAAGTTCGGGAGCAATCCGAATATGCCGATCGAACCGGTAACTGTTAACGGATCTGCAAATATTCTGTCGGCATCGGCAGAAATCCAGTAACCGCCCGATGCAGCATAATCACCCATCGAGACTGCAAGAGGCTTTCCTTTGGACTGAAAATAATCAAGAGCCTCCCCTATCTGAGTACTTCCGTAAACCGAACCTCCCGGAGAGTTGACGCGCAGCACAAGTCCTTTCACTTTGTCATCATCAGCAAGCTTAACGATAACAGGAACAAGGTTCTCGTAGTTGATCTGATTATTGTTTCCGTCTGCAATCTCGCCGCAGGCATAAAGCACTGCGATCTGGCGCTTGGAACTGAAAGCCGTCGCCCAATGTCTGCCAGCCACAAGAGTCGAGGGGCTCACGAAATTAAGCTTTTTCTCCTCGCGTCCGGCAATTGCCGCAAGACGTCGGTCCATCACTCTTTCATACACAAGAGAATCTACAAGTCCGGCTTTTACAGCAGATTCAGCCTTAGCAAAGGCTATGTGATCCTTGCTGACGAGAGAATCAATCGTTGCGGCTGAAAGTCCTTTGCGCGATTCGGAAATCTGCAAGCGGATATATCCCCACATCGTGCCGAGAAGCGTATCCATCTGCGCTCTCGCCGGTTCACTCATATTATCAAGAATGTAGGGTTCGACTGCTGATTTATATGTACCGACTTTTACAACCTGAAACTGTACGCCGAGTCTGTCGAGAAGCCCCTTCATGTAGAAGTTGGATGACGACAAACCCTGAAGACCCATTTCTCCGGCAGGATTCATAAAAATACTGTCGGCGGCCGATGCCACAAAGTAACTTCCTTGAGAAAAACCGTCTCCATACGCAAGAATTTTCTTTTTACCGCCTGTGGCCTTTCTGAAACCGACAAGCTCCTCACGAATCGCATTAAGGGTTGCGGGTGAAGCAGCAGGAGCACCGCACTTGAGATATATGGCGACAATATCGTCATTCTTAGCAGCCTCTCGTATTGACTCTGATATGACATCGAGAGTCTGCGGAGCCTCGAGTCTGCCGCTCAGTATAACAGAAAGATCCGGTTCGAGCGGAGACTCACGCTCCTCGATCGGACCATCAAGAGTGATGGTCAGAATGCTTCTGGATTTGACCTGCTCTGTTCCCGCGCCTACGGATATGGCCATGTTGCCCGCCAGCCCAAACAGCAGCAGAACCGCAGACAGCATGAACAATGCCAGCGCAATCCACGCTCCGACAAACGACGAGAGCATATTTAAAAAGAATCGCTTCAACATATGGAGGTTGTATGAATGGTTATCTGACTGACTCTATCACCTTTATCATATCAAGGGCGAGACAGTCCGCTTTTTCGATTGTCTCCGCCTCACTGTATATGCGGATGATTGGTTCGGTGTTCGATTTGCGCAGATGTACCCAGCAATCGGCAAAATCGATCTTGACACCGTCGATGTCTGTCACCTTTTCGTCAGAATATCTGTTCTTCACAGCCTCGAGAATGGCGTCAACATCAATATCGGGCGTGAGTTCGATCTTGTTTTTGGCTATGGCATAACGTGGAAGTTCCTCTTTGATCCCGGTTACCTTCCTGCCTGATTTCGCCATAAGCGTGAGAAAGAGAGCCACACCGACAAGAGCATCGCGTCCGTAATGTATTTCAGGATATATGACTCCGCCGTTGCCTTCTCCTCCAATTATGGCACCGGTCTCTTTCATTTTATGCACTACATTGACTTCGCCCACTGCAGCCGCAGAATATGAACATCCATGTTTCTCGGTCACATCGCGAAGACCGCGCGACGAGCTGAGATTGGAAACCGTAGAGCCGGGAGTATGCTGAAGTACATAATCGGCTATAGCCACAAGAGTATTCTCCTCGACAAACATCTCGCCGTTTTCCATGACAATCGCAAGTCGGTCGACATCCGGGTCAACCACAAAACCGACGTCGGCTGTAGAATTTCTCATCACCTCGGCGATCTGAGTGAGATTCTGCGGAATAGGCTCAGGAGTGTGGGCAAAGCGACCTGTCGGCTCACAGTTGAGTTCAATTATATTTCTGACTCCAAGAGCCCGAAGCAACTGAGGAATCACCACTCCGCCCACGGAATTGACAGCATCGACAGCGACAGTGAAGTCTGCTTTGCTTATGGCATCGACATCGACAAGAGCCAGATTCCTGACTGCATCAATATGATGTAGCACATAAGCGTCATTGAAATATTCCTTGCCGAGTTCAGCCACATCCGAGAAGCTGTAGTCATTTTCATCTGCCATTCGAATGACTTCCTTGCCTTCGGCATCGTCAAGGAACTCGCCATGCTCGTTAAGAAGCTTGAGCGCGTTCCACTGGATAGGATTATGGCTTGCAGTGATAATTATACCTCCGCATGCCTTCTCGGCTGTCACCGCCAGTTCTGTGGTAGGGGTCGAAGCCACGCCGATATTGATCACATCAAATCCCATCGACATGAGAGTTCCGACAACAAGATGAGAGACCATCGGCCCGGAAATACGGGCGTCTCGCCCTACGACTATGCTGTTGGATGAGCCCTTATATGATTTACGGATAAAAGCTGCATAAGCAGCTGTAAACTTAACGACATCAACACCGCTGAGGCCTTCGCCCTGCCGACCTCCGATCGTACCCCGGATTCCGGAAATTGATTTAATAAGAGACATAATCAATATTCTGCTTTAAAATATTTCAGACTTTTATAGACATAAGGGATGCACAGGCTGATATTGTCGGTCGTACCGTCAATTGACTTGACGATCAGATCCACCTCGCAGTCGTAGCCGAGATAATCGAGTGGAATCTGCAATCCGTCACCATACTGCGTAGTTGACGTAAGAACAGTATTTCCGTAGACGAAAGAGTATCCGTTGACATACCCCATATTCTCGGCATTTCCGCTGCCGATCACTGTATTGCCTGCATACATCTGGTTGATGTCATAACGCATGAAACGGAGATAGACAGTCTGTCCCTTCTTGGGACGGTTATCCATATCTCCACGCGATATGACACGCATATAGACCGAGCCCTCGTTGTTCATCCTGTAGAAGGGAGCGTCTGAACCTGTCTGAAAAACCGAATCCTCAGGAACACGCGGTTCAACACGGTGTTGGGCGAGATACCAGTTCACTGCAGCCTCCTCGTCGCGCAGCATGTCGGCATAGCTTTTATTGTCATCGCAAGAAGAGATAATCATGCACCCTGAGAACAACAGAGAAATTCTAAATGTCAGTCCAATTATATTTATTTTCTTTTTCATATCTACATAAATGAAATCGTCTGTCGGTCAGTCTGCGTGCAGTCTGATTTCGAGACGTTCGATTTTTGCGGGCAGGAATCGGTCATAGTCTTTCATCCTGTCGGCAAAAAGTTTCTTACAATCATCGAGAGAGCCGTAGAACTCTCCACCGGCAGCCATGAGATGGCCGCCTCCGGAGAAAAGATCGCGACATATGTCGCAGACCGGGAAATCATATCTGCTTCTTGCCGAGACCTTCACACAGTCGGCATCCTCACGCATGAAAATACTGTAGACTATGCCTCTGATCTCGAGAGGCATATTGACCAGGCCTTCGGTATCTCCTTTCTGATAGCGGAAGCGTGCGAGATCATCTTTTGACAACACGATGAGCGCACATCGTGACTGTTCGAAAATCTCAAGTCGCTCAAGCAACGCGAAACTGTTGAGCCTCAACGCGTCGTATGTGGTCGATTTGAGAGCCTCATCAATTATGCGCTTCTTGTCCACCCCTTTCTCAATCAGGCGCATCATGATTTCATATATCTCTGGATTATCGCAGTTTACCGTAAAATTCTGGGTATCTGTAATCATTCCGGCAAGAAGACATGTGGCGGATTCCTTAGAAACCTTGCCATAGAGACCGCACGCCGCAATCAGGCGGAAAGCGAGTTCGCACGTAGACGACATGGAGGGGTACGAGAATCTGACATCGCATTCAATGTCAGGATCGCGGTGGTGATCGATAAGAACCTTGGCGCAAGCCACACTTACGATCAGCGGCGCGAGATCTCCCTGACGCGACGCAGTGTTGAAATCGCACATGATCAGAAGATCAGCATCACCGACAAGTCTCGTACAGTATGGATCATACTGCGTATATACAGCCAGATCTTTCGACCCCGGGAGAAAATGCAGACATCTCGGTATGCGGTCAGGCACTACCACATGAGCCTCTTTCCCCATGTCTCTCAACAGGTGGCATAGGCCGAGAGTGCTGCCTATGGCATCGCCATCGGGGCGCATATGGCATGTAAGCACTATTCTCTCATGCTTCTCGAGGAGACGCATGAAAGCCGTGACATCTTCTGTATTCAGCAGATTCTTCATTCTTATTCGTTCAATTTGCAAATATAATAATTAATATCCTAACAACAGTAATCGAACGTCTACTTTTTTCCCTTTTCTGTGCGTGACTTTATCCCGCAACAGGAATCGTCGGTTTGTGACTGGGGATTACGGCGTCCTTTGCACGCATCGGCAAGACCGCATCCGCAACATCCGGAATGCTTAGCGGATTTGCGACGCAACAAAGACCAAATGATCCAGACTGTCACTGCGGCGAGTATCACAAACACCGCTATATACTGGATTTTATGTGCTGTCATTATTATATAGGCATTCTACTGTTTCGCATTCTTTTTCTGTTTTCCCGCACTTACGGAAGATGGGGCTGTTTGCCTGAGACCATCGGATTCCGCCCTGATGCGACGGTTGGTCGCATCATGCATCACGGCACTGGTTATATCTCCGATCATGGTCTTGAGCTGTCCGATAAATTCGGCGGCACTGTATGTGCCCCGTTCGATCTGGCGCAGCCTCCCCTCCCATATGCCTGTAAGCTTAGCGCTTTTGAGCAGATCTTCTCTTATTATTCCGATCAGTTCAATGCCTGCGCTTGTGGCCCGGAGCGATTTACGCTCCTGACGTATGTAGCCGCGTTTATAGAGAGTCTCGATTATGCCCGCACGTGTCGAAGGACGCCCGATTCCGTTGGCTTTCAGCGATTCACGCAGATCCTCGTCATCCACAGTGGACCCGGCTGTCTCCATCGCTTTCAGCAGAGTGCCTTCCGTATAATACTTGGGAGGCTGGGTAGTCTTCTTTGCCAGCAGAGGCTCATGGGAACCGGTCTCACCTTTCGCAAACACAGGCAAAACTGCAGAATCACCGTTCTGATCCTCCGAAGACTGTGTGCCGCCATCTTTCGATCGGGAAAATACATTCTTCCATCCCGGATCGATTATAACCCTTCCGTTCGCTTTGAAAGCCACATGGCCTACCCTGGCTGACACAGTGGTCTGCTCGAAGACGCAGTCAGGATAGAAAACAGAAATAAATCTCAATGCTATAGTATGGAACACTCTCTTCTCGTCAAGTCCAAGAGACTCGGGCAATGGCTGACCGGTAGGGATTATAGCGTGGTGATCGGTCACTTTAGAGTTATCAAACACTTTCTTGCTCTTGCGCAGACGCCCCTCGCCTATTCCGCGCACAAGGGCGGAATAAGGACGGAGACTTCCCAGAATACCCGGGCATTTCGGATATATGTCGTCGGTGAGATAAGTGGTGTCGACCCGCGGATAAGTGGTCAGCTTTTTCTCATATAGAGACTGGATGGCACGCAATGTCTGGTCGGCGCCCATGCCGAATTTCTTGTTGCACTCCACCTGCAGCGACGTAAGGTCGAACAATCTCGGGGGAGCTTCCTTGCCATTCTTTTTAGCCACTCCGGTTATCTCGATTGGCAGAGGGCGAAGTTGGTTGAGCAGACGCGCTCCATCTTCTTCCGTTTCAAACGCCTTCAAGGATGATGTGAATAACGTGTTCCGGTATTTTGTCTTCAGTTCCCAGGAATCTTTTGGCACGAAGTTCTCTATTTCCATCTGACGGTTGACGACCAGCGCGAGAGTCGGGGTCTGCACCCGACCGATCGAGAGGATCTGACTGTCGGTGCCGTATTTGAGCGTGTAGAGCCTCGTGGCGTTCATGCCGAGAAGCCAGTCGCCGATGGCGCGGCAAAGCCCGGCTGTGTAAAGCGGCTCCAGATCCTTCTGGTCACGGAGATGCTCGAATCCTTCGCGCACCGCCTCATCGGTAAGCGAGCTTACCCAGAGACGCTTCACAGGTTTCACGCAACCGGCTTTCTGCATTACCCAACGTTGTATCAGTTCTCCTTCCTGACCGGCATCGCCGCAGTTTATCACTTCATCACAATTCTGGATAAGATTACGGATCGTGTTGAACTGCTGCTCGATTCCCCTGTCGTCTTTGAGCTTTATGCCGAACTTATCGGGTATCATGGGCAGACAAGACAGTCCCCACGATTTCCAATGCGGCGTGTAATCGGCCGGCTCCTTCAGCTCGCAGAGATGTCCGAATGTCCAGGTCACACAATACCCGTTGCCCTCGTAATATCCGGGTCTCTGGATATTGGCGCCAAGAATGCGGGCGATATCCCTGCCGACACTTGGTTTCTCGGTAATGCAGAGTATCACGTTCAGATCTTTTTGGCTTCCTCCCAGATTTCATCCATCTCCTTGAGAGTGACATCCGAGAATGTCCTGTCTGTTTCCTTAAGTCTGTTCTCTATATAATTGAATCTGCCAATAAACTTTCGGTTCGTGCGTTCGAGCGCGTTTTCAGGATCGACTCCGTAAAGTCGTGCTGCGTTTACGACAGCAAACAGAAGATCTCCGAATTCCGCTTCTATGTTCGCGGCATTGCCTTCGGTGTCGCCTCCCTTGATTTCGAGTTCGACTTCCGCGATTTCTTCCTTTACCTTGTCCCACACCTGCTCACGGCTTTCCCAGTCGAATCCGACGTTGCGTGCTTTCTCCTGTATGCGGTTGGCCTTTATGAGCGCGGGGAGCGTCGACGGCACGCCCGCCAGCACAGATTTGTTGCCGTCTTTCTCGCGCTGCTTGATCTTCTCCCAGTTCTTTGACACCTGATCGGGAGTCTCGGCATCGACATTTCCATATATATGGGGATGACGGAAGATGAGTTTCTCCGATAGTCTGGAACACACATCAGCAAGATCGAACAGCTGTTTCTCTTCACCGATCTTTGCATAGAATGCTACATGGAGCAACACGTCGCCGAGCTCCTTGCAGATATTGGGATTATCATCGGCAATTAGAGCGTCGCAAAGTTCGTAGACTTCTTCTATGGTATTGGGACGTAGAGACTCATTGGTCTGCTTGCGGTCCCACGGACATTTCTCGCGCAGCGTATCAAGGACATCGAGAAAATCGCCGAATGCCTTTAATTTTTCCTCTTTTGAATGCATGACAGGGTTGAGTATGGGTATGAAAACTTAATTTAAAAAGTAAATGTGCGGAAAATACCTTAAAGATTACTACAGGCGACCGATAAGGTCGGAGACCACCCGGAATGTTCGCACCGGGGCCTCAGTCCAGAAGTTGCGGTATTCCGAAATATTCTCGCCGCCGCCAGGCATGTCACTCATCACTCTGACAATCATGAACGGGATGCCCGACTTAAGACATGTCTGCGCTATCGAGGCCGACTCCATGTCGCAGCCTAAAGCGTCAGGGAAATGTGATTTTATCTCGCAGACCTCGTCTGGCCGCGAAATAAATTTGTCGCCGCTGCAGAGAAGTCCGAACCTGATATCAAGATCAGAGGAGGCGGCGATCTCCCTCATTACTTCAAGGCCTTTGTCAGATGGAGCAAAGAATTCCGGACAACCGTCGGCCACACCGTAATCAGTACCCGGCCCGCACCATACGTCATGATACGACACACGGTCTGCCACAAGTACAGACCCGATGCGCATCAATTCGTCTACGCCTCCGGCCACGCCGGAATTGACCACAAGATCCGGAGCGAAAGTATCGATTATACGCGCAGTGCGTAGAGCGGAGTTCACTTTCCCTATGCCGCATTGCGACACAAGAATCTCGTGATGCCCGAGTTTGCCGGAATATGCGTTGAAATCACCTTCTGAAACTTCCGTATAACCCGGAATAAGCGTGAGAATGAGGTCAAGCTCTTTCTGCATCGCCGCTACAATCGCTATCTTCATTATTTGATCAAACTGAATTTTAGTTGTGTAAATAATTGCAAAATTAGCAATTATTTTCTTATTTTCGCATCTGTATCCGCCATAAACGGCGACATGAACAAAATAAAAGAAATGGAGAAACTGAAAATATGGAACGGCAAAGCTTCGGAAGAACAGGTCCGAGAGATTGCCATGCGTCTGAAATCGGGAGAGATAGTCATAATTCCTACTGACACCATGTATGCAATCACGGGAGACGCCCTCAACATGAAAGCTGTGGAAAGAATATGCCGACTGAAAAACATCAATCCCGACAAGACAAACCTGTCGATAATCTGTCCTGACATATCGGTGGCGGCGGAATATGCCCGGATCGACAACCGTGCGTTCGCTCTTATGAAAAGAGTGTGTCCCGGACCATTCACTTTCCTTCTGCGATCAGCATCCACTTTGCCGAGAGCTTTCAAAGGACGAAAGACTGTGGGTATAAGGATTCCTGACTATGCGTTCGCCCGCGAACTCGCCTTGTCTTTGGGCAACCCGCTTATCACCACCAGTATCGCGTATGAAGAGGAGGATTATGCCGTCAATGCCGACCTTATCGCCGAGACTTACTGCAATAAAGTCGATATCATGGTCGACGGAGGCGACGGGAGCACCGGAGTTTCGACCATAATAGACTGCACATCGGGCGATCCGGAAATCGTCAGACAGGGAGAAGGAACCCTCTGACCTTGTCACATAAGATTGAACACCACATATTCGGCAACAAAGCCGATAACGGCAACAATCAGGCATACAAATGCACATGTGTCAAGCCGTCTGGCGGACCAGACATTCATGCGTCGTAAATAGAGTGATGCAAGATGGCAGAAAACTGCCATGAAGCAGAAAAACTCAGCAATGAATCCCCACCAGGGTGTGCCGAGCAAAAATGTCAGGAAGACCATGACAACCACGAGCAGCATGGCCGACCACGCAGTCAGTTTCGATTCGAGAAGTTTCTTCATAACGAGATTTATCTGTAGAGTTTCAGACCGTAGACTCTGCCGTCGTCACCGAGTGCCATCATGACATAGAAACCCGATGGAAGCGACGAGAGATCAATGTTGACCGTATCCGTGTCTCTATAATATCGCTCCATCACTCTGAGACCCTGCAGCGAATAAACAGATGCCATACGCATACCGACAGGAAACCTGACAGAAAAATGGGCACCTCCGAGATCAGTTATGACAGGAACTGTCGGAGATATGATCTCGTCGAGTGCGGAAAGCCTCGCATTTTCCTCCGACTTTATCTCCGCTATGAAATTTTCATAGAATGAAAACGGTATTTCTTCTGCGGGTGCGGTCACATCATCGAGCGTATAGTCTCTGTAACGGTCGGGATCGTATATGTCAAACTCAACGGCCGACGGCATCATGATGCAACTGTTGCGCCGGTCGATCGCCTCCAGATTTTCGCGCGCATCTTCGTCGAGACGCATGAACTCGGGGGAGTCGTACGGATTGTTGAGAGCCTTGTTGATATGAAACGGGAGATTTCTCCATGCCTCGATAGCCTGCTCCGGCACACGTGAGTCGTAACGTATAAGCTCGATTTCATGAGCATACTTCTTGAGAAGTTCACGCTCGTCATCAGCGAGCCGGTCTTTGTCGAATTTCTCTGTCCGGCTGTATCCAAGCACAGGATAGGCCTTGCTGTCGGCAGCTATGATTACGAATCCCCCTTTGGGATGATTATACACGTAGAAAGGAGAGAACAGTCTGTCGGTGGTGAGCTGGCGACCGTTCCACGCGAGTTTAGGTGCGGCGACATACTGGCCGTAAGCGGCGTTGAAAAATGTCTCCGCAATCCGCGACGCCTGTTTCTGCGACACGGTTTCGGCTGCTGCCGGAGTCACACCGCAAAACAGCGACAGAAGTGAAACGGCAGCAGGTATTATCAGTTTTCTGAAACTCTTCATGACTTTATAACGACTGTCTGCATCCTTTTATTTTCAAAAAGGGCGGACACGGCCTGATGCCGTGTCGCCCTTTCGTTATCATTAGATGATGTGATGTCAGGTTATGATGTCATCACTCTTCAGCTGCTATGACCTCTGACTCCTCGACTTCAGTCTTGGCCTGAATGTTGGGGAGTTCAAGTCCGAGTTTCTTCTTCTTGTCAACCGCCTTGAGCACAACTCCGAGAATCAGGGCTGCGCCGCCGAGGCAGCCGAGCATAACGAGAGGCCATGTGTAGTTGTAGCTTACGGCGGCCTGTTCGAGCGACATCGTGCCGTTCTGAACAGCGTTCACCACATCGGGGTTGGTAGAATCAAGCACCTTTCCGATAAGCAGCGGGAATAGCCATAGGCCGATGTTCTGAATCCAGAAGATAAGCGCGTAAGCCGACCCTATGATCTTTGCGTCAACAAGTTTGGGAACACTTGGCCACAACGAGGCGGGGACAAGCGAGAATGAGGCACCAAGCACGAGTATTGTGACGTATGCAACTATCACACCTCCCATGTCATTTCCCTTGAACATCGGAAGTATGAAAGCGAATGTAAGATGACAGAATATAAGAAGCAGCGAGCCGATAAGAAGCATAGAGGCGGCCTTCCCTTTATAGTCCACATAATTTCCGAGTGCCGGCGTAATGCCGACTGCAAGTAGGGGGAACACCGCGAAGATGGCAGCGGCAGACTGGCGCATGTAGCCCATGACACAATATACCACAAGCGCAACGACTGCGACTGCAAGCGATGTGAATTTCAGACCTTTGTTTTTCGAGAAACTGAACGCGAACGCGCCTGCCGCTGTCACGAGCATGATTACATACTGAATGTATGTGGCAAGATCACTTTCCCAGAAGGGACCCACCTGGTCGGGATGCAGAGTCAGATTGCATTGGAGCATGTTGACAGCATACTTCTGGAACGGGAAGATTGCCGAATAATAAAGCACACAGAGCAGAGCCACAAGCCAGAACGACCAGCTTGAGAGAATCTGTCCGAGATCGGAGATCTTGAAGGGATCATCTTTTTCTTCGGCCTCTCCGGTCTGGGAGTCGAGCTTGCGGTCCATGAAGAAATAGACGATAAACATGATGAGGGCTATCATGAGCAGAACGACTCCGAAGGCCACCGAACGCGACACGGAAATGTCACCACCGAAATTGGCAACAAGAGGAGAGAAGATCATACAGGTGCCGACACCGAGGCGGGCAAGTGCCATCTCCGAACCCATAGCCATTGCCATTTCTCGGCCTTTGAACCATTTTACTATGCCTCGACTCACTGTGATACCAGCCATCTCAACACCACAGCCGAAGATCATGAAACCGACAGCTGAAAGTTTTGCTGACGCCGGCATGCCTTCGTAGAAAGGAGAAATTCCGAGTTCGTCAAAACCTGGGATGTAGTTGAGATGTGTCTGAAACCACACGCAAAGAGAGGTTCCCTCGAATGCATCGGTCAGGGCATACCAGTTGATCATTGCCCCGACAAGCATCACCGCGCCTGAAAGGACAGCAGTGAAGCGCACACCCATCTTGTCGAGTATTATACCCGCAAAGATGAGGAAGAAAATAAAGACGTTGAGGAAAGTCTCGGAACCCTGCATCGTGCCGAACGCCGTGGAGTCCCAGCCACGTTCCGACTGCAGCAGGTCTTTGATCGGCGACAGGATGTCCATGAATATGTATGAACAGAACATGGCGAATGCGAGCAGCCCGAGTGCCGCCCATCTCGCCCACGCCTTGTCGCGGAGCAGCTCCATGTCGGAAGCCGTCTTTAAGCAATTTGTAGCCATATTATATAAATGTTAGATTAATTGTCTTGGTGATTATCTCTATAATTGCATCATGAATTAGAGGCAAGGTTGTCTACCGCGGCAGACAGGGCCTCGGCATCGGCTCCTACAATGCGGCGTATTTCCTCACCCTCGGAGTCAAGAATGACAAAAGTGGGCATAGCCTCTATTCCATATCTGCGGGCAGTCTCGTTGTCGGCATCGACATCGACACTCACAAAGTTGATTTTTTCTCCATACTCCCCCTTCAGGACATCGAAAACTGGAGCTATCGCCTTGCATGGGCCGCACCATGTGGCATAGAAATCGATTACCGTCGGAAGCCCGTTCCGATACTGCAGATTTTCGTATGCAGATCCTGAAACGGAATCGGATACGGTCTCAGCAACCGCACCATTCTGCTGAGACTTAGGAGATTTAGAGCAACCCGCGATCGCAAGAACCATAGAGACCGCAATGCCTGCGCAATACAAAAATGATCTGAAGTGTTTCATTTGTTCTTTAATTTTGACGGACAAAGATAACAATTATTTCTGAAAAAGACTCTATCAGTCAAAAAATGGCACACCGCATATTATAAAAAGATGTCGTATGACTGTAAAAAAAGGGCATTCCCAACGGGGAATGCCCTTCTGAAACTGAATAATCAGTTTTCAATAGATCAGGGTAAATGATTAAATCTCCTTGTTATGCTCAAGAAGAAGAGTCATCGACGGACGGTCGCAGATCTCGGCCGGACCGAAATACTGGATGGGACCGGGATACTGGTAGAGTGTATTGAGAGCCAGAGTCTCGCGCATCGAGGCGAACTTGAGGTAAGGACGGCCGTTAAGATTTACGAGTGCTTTCTGGATCACAGGTTTCATCTCACCCTTGCGGCGCTCCATGTTCATCATCATGGTGATGGGTATACCGCCGGCGATCCAGTTCTCGCTGGGTTCGGTGAGGTTGCGGACGCTCGACATGTAGCCGGTCAGTCCGGAATTGATGAGCATAGCCGCATTGTAGCCAAGTGCATATGTGTAGTCTGCGTCGAAGTTGGTGGGATCGGCGCAACGGCCTTCATAGCCGAAGAAATGGTGCTGCGTGTTGAACTTGCCGCTGTATTCACCATTGGCGGCCATCTCATCAAGGCGTTTTGCGACCATTTCCGAGAGAAGGCTTTCTGTCTCGATCAGCGACACCTGAACGTTGCCGTGGCTGTCGCGGTCGAGGCTGAGCTGAAGGGCTATATTCTTGGGAAGACTGCTGTAAAGCTCCGCATTAGTGGCAGAGAGCCAGGAGTGGATTTTCTCAAGCTTCTCGACTTCGTCAAGCTCTGCGATTTCGGCAGAATGCTCCTCGATCACGTCATTGAGCTCGCTGATCAGTGACTTCATAGAAGGAATGAACTCGATAAGGCCCTCGGGCACGAGAACAGTTCCGAAGTTCCAACCGAGCTTGGCACGTTCAGAAACGACATAGCATATGTAGCTGACGATATTATCAAGTGTCATGCGCTTTGCCTGGATCTCCTCGGAGATAAGACAGATATTGGGCTGCGTCTCGAGAGCGCACTCAAGTGCGATATGCGAAGCCGAGCGACCCATCAGCTTGATGAAGTGATAGTATTTCTTGGCGGAGTTGCAGTCTCGCTGTATGTTGCCGATAACCTCGCTGTAGACCTTGCATGCAGTGTCAAAACCAAACGATGTCTCGATCCATTCGTTCTTGAGGTCGCCGTCGATGGTCTTGGGGACACCGATCACCTGCACATCTGCTCCGATATTCTTGTAATATTCTGCAAGGACAGCGGCGTTAGTGTTTGAATCATCACCTCCGATGATGACAAGTGCCTTGATGTTGAGTTCCTTCAGAATCTTGAGACCCTCGTCGAACTGTTCGGGCTTTTCAAGCTTGGTGCGCCCGGAACCGATGATATCGAAACCGCCGGTGTTGCGGTATTCCTTGATGATGCCCGCGGTCAGCTCCATGTACTGGTGATTGATGAATCCGGCAGGTCCCATAAGGAATCCATAGAGACGGTTCTCCTTATTGAGCGACTTGAGACCGTCGAAAATACCGCTTACCACGTTGTGTCCGCCGGGAGCCTGGCCACCCGACAGAATGATGCCGACGTTGAACGGCTCCTCCACACGGACAGGATTTTCATCGGATACGAACTCCACTACGGGCATTCCGTATGTGTGGGGGAAAAGCTCTTTGATTTCTTTCTGGTTTGCTACGGACTCAGTGGCCTCGCCGACTTTCACCTTCACCGGTCCCTGAAGGGCTTTGGGAAGTTTGGGCTGGTATTCGGCCCTTATTTTCTGAAGTGCACTTTTCTTCATTTTACCTTAGGAGTTTTATTCTTGTTTGTTTCGACCGCAAAATTAATTAATTTCTTGCATTTTTCGGGCAAAAAACCGCAAAAAAATTAGCTTCTGGGGTTGCGATGCAATTTACAGCACTTCTGACTCCATGAGAAAATTCTGCGCTTTTTCCAGATCATCGGGCGTATCAATGCCTATGGTTGGGTGAGCTGACACTGCTGCACGTATGCTGTAGCCGCTCTGAAGCCAGCGAAGCTGTTCCAGACTCTCTGCCGTCTCCAATGCTGACTCCGGAAGCCCAACTATCTCCGACAACACTGATGATCTGTATGCATAAATTCCGATATGCGAATAGTATACGGCATTGGAGAGCCATTCCTCGCACGGATATTTTCTTAGATATGGGATAACACTGCGCGAGAAATATAAAGCCTCACAATGTTCGGACATGACAAGTTTTACAAGATTCGGATCCGACAACGCATCAAATCCGGCCTCTGGGTCGAATTTTCTCGCAAGAGTCGCAATATCTGTATTCTCATATCTCCTGAACATATCAGCAAGCATTGTGATCTGCTCAGGATTTATGAACGGTTCGTCTCCCTGGACGTTGATAACGACATCCGCATCTGAGCCTAGACGCCTGTAGGCCTCCTCCACACGTTCTGTGCCGCTGCGATGTGATGACGAGGTCATCACCGCTTTAAATCCTGCTTTCTCGACCCTCTCACGGATTGCCTCGCTGTCTGTCGCCACCGCGAGCGGAAAACCGGTCTTTGCCACCTGCCTGCACACTCTGACTATCATCTCGACTCCTCCGATCAATGCAAGAGGCTTTCCTGGAAACCGGGTCGATTCATATCGGGCCGGTATTAGTACGATAAATTTCATGACTGACTGTTTTTAACATTATCCTGTACGGTGACAGCTGCCGCTCGTCGCGCATGAATCCTGGCATAATATCTTTTAAGCCATCCGGGCGCGATCACGACACCGATCACCAGATATAGATAATACGTGATGAGTCGCCAGAAAATTGCCATTATAAGTGCCATTCCCGCTGTCCCGACAAGATCTCCGTAGTAATTCGAGAATAGCCACTCGCTGAGTCCGGCACCCCCCGGCGTAGGACTGACCATAAGCACGACCCAGATGACAAACTGACGAGCAAGTATGATCCACTGATACCGGTCTGTTCCGGGCAGAAATCCGAGAAACAGAGCATTGACCACAAAATATCTGGCAATCCACGCCAGCGCGGTCCCGCAGAACACCTCAACCCAGAAACGGAAAGGTTTGCTTCGCAATTCTATAGATGTTGCGACCATGTTGTCGCCAAGCGAAGATATGGAGGTGCTGAATCTGGAAAGCCAGCGCCATGACGCGACTTTTGAGAGCAGATGCCTTATCCAGTCCGGTTTCCATATGATTCCGGTGAAAAGCAGGAATGTCCACGCTGCGATGAATGCGTAGACTGCCCAGAAAGTATATTTTATACCGTGCGAAAAATCTTCGCCTCCCGAACTGAATATATCTGAAGAGTCAGTAACCAGAACAACTAACGGACAAGCAAGCACAAAGAACAGCTCGTCCATAAAAAGAGTGGTCAGCATCAGGGTTGTGGCACGTCCGAAATCCACACCCTCCGAGTTAAGATAAACCGGACCAAGAGAACTGCCTCCCACTGCCGACGGAGTAACACAGTTCGTAAACTCACACATCATGTCGACAGTCCATGACTGACCCCAGCTTAACTTACGATCGGTGAGAGCACGGAACCGCCAGGTCAGACCGAAATCGCGTATCCCCATGCAGACTATGGCAAAGAAGATACAGAACACTGCCAAAGGCGTAAAACGGACACCTCTCCAGACCTGTGCGAGGTTCTCCCCTTTTGCATCATGCCAGAACATGAGAACCACCACTACGAGGCCGATAGCTACAGGCAGGAGCACTTTCCACATGGAAAATGCTTTCTCAGGTGATGTGCATTTCTTTTCCGCTTTATTATCAGATGATGCCATAACTGTCATGTTTAGCCTCTCATTACATTATTACCATTGCGGCGACTAAATTGTGACCGAAAGGGATTCTGATGCGTGGCATCTCCCACAGGTTCTCACAAGCGTGTCGTAGCGGTCGGAAACCTCCTCGACAACATCACGCCAGCTCCTGACAAGCGTTTCACGGGCCAATTCCGAAACTGACCTCAGGCATTCGGTATCGGAAGCCAACCGACGCACGAGTGCCGCGAACTGCTCCGGACTTTTTCCGACAAGAAAACCGTTGTGACCGTCGGTCACTACTTCCGATGCCGTCGAGCCTCGCAGAAGCACTGACGGAGTTCCCATAGCGGCCGCCTCCCTGATCACAAGCGGGGCATTGTCATAAAACGAAGGAAACAGAAAAAGATCCGAGGCCGCATAGTAACGGCTAAGAACGGTTCTGTCTGATATGACTCCATGCAGAGTCACGCGATCACCGAGTCCATAGCTGTCGATTCTCTTCTGTATCTCGTCAAAAGCATATCCAGTGCCTATGAAATTCATCTTGTACCTGATATCCTCTTTTATCAGCCGGAGAGTCTCCACTACAATGTCAAGACCTTTCTCCCATATATGCTGACCAACGAAGAGAAGCGCCAGCTCACCATCCTGTATTCCCAGTTCCTTGCGTGCTTCCCGCTTGAATTCCCACATGTCTCCCTGGATTATGGCCGCAAAATCATTTCCGTTCTCGACCACGGTCAGAGGGCCTTTGTAACCATATTCCCTGACTGTATCCTCAACCTGCGCCTGAGGAATCCACACCTCATCGCATGAATTGAAGAAATCAAGGATTCTTTTCATTATTATATCTACCATCCAGGGGGTATGCGAGAAAGAGTGCCTGAGATCATCGCGATATTTCGAATGAAAAGTTCCTATGAGTGGGACACCGCTAATCTTCTTCACATACACACCCAGTCGACCAGAAGAGAATGGGCAATGCGCGTGGACGAGCCTGAAGTCAGTGTCGCGCAGCCGTTTCCATATGAAAGGATCAAGCCGTGGATATCCATAACGGTATGGACGCCGGGAACGTATGGGGAGAGAAAAGAACTTCATGACCTCGCACTGTGCCGGACTACTGACCGGATTCCATGGAGTCACGACACATGGAGTCTTGCCCATTTTTTTGAGCCAATAGACGTAATTCTCTACTGTGAGCGTAACGCCGTCAAGGATAGGAGGAAAGCTGTCGTTGAAGATTCCGTATAAGCTCTCTGACTCCGGATGGGAAAACAGTCTGGTCATATACAAATGATGGGTTTTATACGGCTGCCGGCTGACGACATCGCGTAATTTGTGTGTTCCGTCTGATTATTTAACAATCAAACGGAACAAATGTTAAAATATTCTTTCCTTTTAGAATCGCAGCTCATATGCCTGTCGCACACCAAAACTATGCAAACCGACGCAAGAAATAATTTTACATACATATCATGCTGATTATGTGAAGA
The DNA here is from genome assembly GCA_009775355.1 of Muribaculaceae bacterium. GTDB lineage: Bacteria > Bacteroidota > Bacteroidia > Bacteroidales > Muribaculaceae > Lepagella. Next base: position 12,859 of record VSPN01000010.1, on the reverse strand, counting down.
TAACAAAACAATCATAAAATATTGACCGACTTATGCTGAAAAAAATTTGGCCGAATCAAAAAAAAACGTTAACTTTGCACTCGCAAAGCGAAACAAGGTTCCATGTCCGAGTGGTTAGGTACCGGTCTGCAAAACCGTTTACACCAGTTCGAATCTGGTTGGAACCTCTTGAAAGAGTCAGATAATTCTGACTCTTTTTTTATTGTAGATCATATTTAAAACGTCAGCGGCGTCATGTTGTATGCATGACGCCGCTGACGTTTTAAAGACGTGCGCTTGATAGCCCGAATTTGTAAGGAACGCGCGCTTATTTGTAACGTGAGTATATCTCAACTCCTTTTCGTTTCGCTTTCGCTATATCCTCGGGATTATCTGGATCGACACCATATTTTGACAGAGGTGGAACAACTACCCTCGTGCCGGGGCGAATGCGGTCGGGATGTCCCAGAAATGCCTTATTCTCCTCATATATGACTGGCCACAGATTGTAGTTGCCATAGTATTCCTTGGCCATTGTTGTCAGATAACGCGTCTTTGTGATCGTGTCGTAAACAAGCCCGTCAGATGGTGCAGTCGGTGCAGCATCGGCCTTGACAGCATCTCCGGTTATTCCGGCAGATTCCGTCGGATTAACTGTAGCATCATGATTGGGCTGATCATGAGACAAACGGTTTTCTCCGGCATCATCTGAAGAGGGCATCGCGGGAATATCTGAAATGGAATATGTGGCAGACCTCTTCTCCATTTCCGATGGCCACACGAATCCGTAAAACAATACGTAACCTGCAAAACAAATTACGACGGCTGTCAGAAATCCGGTAATGAACCCGATGCCAAAACGGGTCTTCGACCTATATGATCTGTATTGCTCTTCATCATCGAAAGCTGAATGAGAGCGGATTTTGGAGTCACCAGCACCTTCGACGGCAGATGGATATGAAGATACTGTTTCAGGATCTGATTCAGGATCTGATTCAGTGAGAAAGACCTTCTCTTCATGGCCAGTTATCCGAGATTCCTCCAGATTCCCTGTATCCTGCTGACAGCATTCTTCTGTAACTATATCTGTTTCAGAGTCCGGATGATCATCATACGCAACCGACACCGTCGGATCAGGTATGTCGCCGTCAGTGTCTTCGACTGTATACACTGTATAATCGTCGTCAGATTCAACTGAGCCGACTGACAAAACAGACGCATATTCCGCACTGTCATCCTGCGCAGATACAGGAGCTTCTTCATCAGCAACCAGGTTGTCCACAGGTTCATCGACTGCAGGAATATTCTCTTCTCCGTACAAGACATCGGCAACTTCCTCCTCTTCGAAAGTCACTTCATCGCCGATTTCAACCGTCTCAAACATCTCGAACGGCTCATTCACCATAGCCGCAAGTTCCTTAGAAGCGACAAACACAACCTTGCGGTGCGCCGGAATCTTATGATCCTCGCCAGTCGAGACATTGACACTTTTACGAGCCTCGACCTGAATTGTCTTGAACACTCCCAATCCTTTTATCTTTACGGTTTCTCCCTCGGCAAGAGCGGAACTTATCACACTGAAGATTTCCTTTATAAAATCCTCAGACTGTTTTTTTGTATCTCCAGACTGCAGCGCAAGCAGTTGTGTCAATGCCGGCAATGTTATTTTTTCGATCACTTCTCTACGGTTTAGAGCTTGTATAAACGTCTGCCATGACGGCTGTCATGATTTTCTTACTCTCTGCTTAAGTATTGCTGACGGCTTGAAAACCATCGACAGTTTCGGTGGCACAAGAATCTTCTTTCCTGTAGAGGGATGTGTTGCCACACGCTCCTCGCGCATTTTGGGTTCGAATGTGCCGAATCCCGGCACAGCGACCATATCGCCCTGCTTTACGGCGGCTGCAAGAATATCAGATATGGATCTGATAAGTATCGCCACGTCTTCGGGTTCACGACCGAGATTGTCAGACAATATGCCTACAAGTGTCTTTGTGTCCATTTTTATGTGTTAAAGAGCCGTCTGCATGAAACACACATACAGATCGGACAACATTAGGACAAAGATAATAAAAGATGACAATTAATGCAAACAAAAAAATGCCGCATATGCGAGTGCACATGCCTGAGCACCAAAAAAGACTGCCCGCGAAATATACGCGAACAGCCTTGAATTGTGGATTCAGACAAATTGTTCTATTTCAGTTTAAGCACTTGACCTGCCCTGATCTTGTCGGCAGAACCGAGGCCGTTGATCTTACGCAGAGTCGTGGCAGACATTCCGTATGATCTTGCTATCGAGGTCAGTGTATCTCCTTTTTTTACCGTATACGTGCTTCTCGCATTAGATCCGCTCTTGTAACTGTTTTCTTTCGAATCTGACTTGGCCAGAGTGGTTGTCGGAGCATAATTGCGCGGCTGTGTGTATGTTGATTTGGAGAAAGTGTATGTGTCGGTGTGTGTAGTCTTGTTCTTGAAGTCAAAGATCGCGTTAGGATTGATCGCATATCCCATGTATCGCGTCTCGAAATGCAGATGCGGGCCTGTGCTACGTCCGGTACTGCCGCCGAGTGCGATGGGCTGCCCGGCTTTGACCACCTGATCCGGCTTCACGAGGAATTTATTGAGGTGTCCGTATACGGTCTCAAGGCCGTTGGGATGACGGAGTATCACATAGTTGCCATATCCTTTCGCCTCATAGTTTGTCAGACGGACTTTTCCTTCAAAAGCAGCGTATATAGTATCGTTAGAACGAATAGCAAGATCGATGCCCTTGTGCATCCTTCCGAAACGGGCTCGATAACCGTAATTCGAAGTCACCTGTCCGGGGCATGGCATGTAGTATCCTGTCACATCGATGACCTTGGTGTTGGGAACATCAGATTCCTTGAAAGGATTGACCCGCTTGCTGTTCCAGCCCTCGGTATAGATGTCGGGCTCCGGCTCGAGTTCATCAATAAGATCGATGAACGTATTCTTTTCCACGAGCTTGATCTGGTCGCCACTCTTAGCTCTGCTTGCAAGCAGCTGACGGTGGGCCTGCGAATGCGGATTGCCTGACTTGATTGTCTGTGCCGATACTGTGCCGAGTGTGAATGAAGACAGTATGGACGAAAGTAATATTATCTTGATTCTTAACATTCTGTATATATTTTGTAAAAAAGGGGGGACGCAGTTCCCCCGGAGAGAATCTTTCGGTCAGAGTTCATCTACCTCATAGATAAACTTCATGTTTGCCGGAGTGTAATCAAAAATCTCTTCCGGCCTGAAGAACCTGTTGATCTCGATCTCTGCATTCTCTACAGAGTCGCTCGCGTGTATAATATTCAGAGATCCACTCACGCAGAAATCACCTCTAAGTGTGCCCGGGAGTGCCTTGCGACCGTTAGTAACACCGGTCATCTCTCGGAACACCCTTACCACATCAATGCCTTTAAGGCAAAGAGCCACCACGGGAGAAGCCATCATCGACTGTGCAAGAACCGGAAAGAACGGCTTGTCGGCAAGATGCGCATAATGCTCACGAAGAATATTCTCATCAAGCATCATCATTTTCATTCCGCAGATTATGAGTCCGCGACGCTCAATCCTGCCTATTACCTCTCCTATGAGATTGCGTTCCACACACGAGGGCTTTAACAACACCAGAGTCTTTTCCATTGATTAACACATTTTAAGATTTGCGGTTCGTTCTTACTCAAAGTTACATATATCGGATTGACAATCGCAAGATTTTCATGTTATTTTTTCATAAAAATTTTTCGCCAATACATAATATCCAAAACAACCTCCTGTATATCTGCAATTTATAATGTTTTTATGTTTTACAACATAATTATCCAGCCTATTGCACATTTATCGGGATGTGTGCAAAAATCGCAAAATCCAAAATGTTAACTTTTGTTAATCAATTATAATCGCCGATTTATCATCGCATTAACAAACACCACATGGCAGACCGACCACTATCCACATAGCGGCTCTTGCTCTTATGCCAAAACGTAAACTTAAGCAGCTAAAACGCAAACTTAATCGCGGCATACGGTGTTTGATATAACAACACACAAAAAATCATACTGCATGTCAATATCTTCCCTAATGACCGAGGTCTCCACCCGGCTTTCTTCGGCTGGATCCGAGGCGATCAGCCTGTCTGACAAGACAGAGGAGAGTTCATATTTCGTGGCCCGTCTGTTTATGAAATTGTGCCACTGGCTACTCGATATTTTCGGACTGGCAAATGACAAGACCCTGTTCATATGGCTCTACATAGGTGTGGTGTTTGTTTTCTCAATGTTCGTGGGAATGGCTCTGAAATGGATTGTCGTGTTTATACTTCACAAACTTGAACCACATATAAAAGCCCCTCTTTACGGCCATCTTGTCGAACACAGGTTTTTCACCAAGACATGCAGAATAATTCCACCTCTGATCTTCCTGATACTCATTCAGTTCACTCTCTACATGCACAATTCGATAGCGTCATGGCTCACGAGGCTGTCGTTTATATACATCGTCATAGAGGTGGCAGTGTCGGCATGCACCCTGAGCGATGTCATATGGGCAACTCTGGACGAGCGCGAGAACAAACGGAAACTGCCGCTTCGCGGGCTGGTGCAGGTGGCAAAACTTATTGTCTGGATTATCGCGGCAATAATCATCGCCGCGCTACTTCTTGACAAGTCTCCCGCAGCCCTTCTTGCTGGCCTTGGAGCGTTTGCGGCCGTGCTTATGCTAATCTTCAAGGATTCGATTCTCGGAATAGTGGCCGGAGTCCAGCTCGCCGAAAATGACTCACTGCATGTAGGCGACTGGATCAGTTTACCCAACGGACAGGCAAACGGAATCGTACAGGAGGTCTCACTGACCGATGTCAAGATAATAAACTGGGACAAAACGGTGTCGACTGTGCCCCCCTACACGCTTATATCCGGTGGATTCAAGAATTTCCGCAACATGCAGGAGTCTCACACGCGGAGAATCCAGCGGTCGTTCATGATAGATGCAGACAGCATAGTGGAGACTACTCCCGAGATGCTCGCTCGCTTCTCGGAGATTCCATTGATGAAAGAGTGGATTTCGAAGAAGATCGAACAGCGCGACAGCGGAAAGACCGAAAATGTCAACAACAGCGCGGGGCTCGTCGACGGAACCATCGAGACAAATCTTGGTATTTTCCGCGCCTATCTCAAGATGTATCTTGACTCCTGCCCGGAAGTGTCGCATGTAGACGACTGTTTTGTGACGACTCTCGAACAGACTCCTACCGGAATACCGCTCCAGGTGTATTGTTTTACCGCCACATCCTCCTGGTTTCCATACGAAGGCATACAGGACATGATATTCGAGCATCTTGCGGCCATGCTTCACAGATTCTGCCTCTACACTTTCGAGAATCCATCAGGACGCGACACCATGATAGACGGCTATCTGAGTCCGGGGAAAAGTCCGGCTCCACTGTTCGGAATCCCTTATCCGTTCTTCAACGGTTCAGGCACTCCTCTTGAGCCCGGCATACCTCCGGCAATGTCCGACACCCCGGCGCGACAACCGGGAAAACCATGAGATAACCGCGCCCCGCAAAAATGCTATTTTTTGCGGGGCGCGGTTTGATGTGTCATGATATCAAAGCCTGTTGACAGCCTCACGCAGGATTGTGAGCTGTCTGAGGAGATTGGCTGCCTGTGAGAGCGGCAACATATTGGCTCCGTCGCTCTTTGCCACAGAAGGATTCTGATGGGTCTCCATAAATATACCGTCAGCACCTGCAGCTACTGCTGATTTCGCTACAGTTGAAATCAGTTCGGGTTTTCCGCCTGTAACACCCGACGCACTGTTGGGTTGCTGCAGCGAATGCGTGATATCCATTATGACTGGACAACCGCATGTGCTTTTCATTACAGGAATGCCACGCATGTCTACCACAAGATCGCCGTATCCGAAGAATGTGCCGCGTTCAGTCACCGCAAGTTGATTATTTCCGGACGCCCGCACCTTATCGCATGCGAATGCCATTGACTCGGGAGCCAAAAACTGACCCTTCTTGATATTGACCATTTTCCCCGTCTCGGCTGCCGCCACAAGAAGGTCGGTCTGCCGGCATAGAAAAGCAGGAATCTGAAGAATATCGACATATTCGGCTGCCATAGAAGCCTCATCGGCGGTGTGTATGTCTGTCACTACAGGTATGCCGAATGTCTCACGCACTTTCCTCAGAATCCTGAGAGCCTTCTCATCACCAATACCCGTAAAAGAATCCAGACGACTTCTGTTTGCTTTTCTGTAAGAACCTTTGAAAACGTAAGGCATATTTAAACCTGACGTGGTCTCGCACAGACATTCGGCTATTTCCATTGCCATTTCCTCTCCTTCGATGACACAAGGGCCTGCAAGAAGAAAAAAATTCCCGGTAGCACTCGATGCAAGATATTCCGTCATGTTGTTGAATTTATCCATTGAATAAGTTAAGTAAGTGTGTTCGTATTATTAAAGCCGGCCTGACATACCCGGGTCAATGACCGTGACGTCAATCTCAGGCGCAACAGTCATGAACCGGACATAGCTATCAGCGTATGCGCGGCACACAGCGAATATATGGCTGCCGTCTCAGTGCGAAGACGTGTAGAGCCGAACGTTACGGGCACAAACCCGGACTTGATCGCAAGGTTTACCTCCTCTGGAGAGAAATCCCCTTCAGGACCTATAAGCACAGTCACATCGCGGATTCCGTCGTATTCACGCTCGAACTGATGTCGTTCAACCGACGGATCACAATATCCCATATACCGCAGAGGAGCAGATTCCGAACGCACAAAGTCATCGAACGCCACCGGGCCATCAAGCTCAGGCATTGTGGCTTTCAGACTCTGTTTCATGGCGGAGATTATGATTTTCTCCACACGCTCGCGCTTTACCGTGCGACGCACACTGTGCAGACAGTCGAGAAAAACAATACGGTTGACTCCTATCTCGACAGCTTTTTCGACCATCCACTCGATTCGGTCCATATTCTTTGTCGGGGCGACAGCAAGTGTTATGCGTGGATTCCAGTGGAGAGTCTCTGTCTCCCTTGCCAGAATCTCCACATCGGTATGCTTCGGATGAGAAGCGACGATTTCACACCGATAGACATTTCCTTTGCCATCAACAACCTCTATCCTGTCTCCTTCACGCATCCGCAAGACGCGACAGCAGTGGGAGGACTCAACCTCAGGGAGTCTTCCGTCAGACTCTATATCGGGCGCGTAAAAACGTATCATCTGAATTGATTGCTTATTAGGTCTGAATCTTGCAATGCCCCATTGCATTGACCTGATATCATTGTCTGCCGGTCTCTATCATACCTCCGGCATCGGAACTCTCATTCATGACCGCATCTTTGGAGGCGGAACCGTTGCCCTTCTTGTCCTTGAATATGAAAACGAACAGAATTCCAACCACCAGAGCATATGCCGCAAAAATAAGCCACGACGTTCTCCAGCCCTCAAGCTGTATTTCCGGAGAATCAGTTGCAACCACGTTATGATTGACAATCGCCATCGCGGCCAATGTGCCGATAGTCGCGCCAAACCCGTTGGTCATTATCATGAATAGTCCTTGCGCGCTGCTTCTTATGTCGGTCGAAGTCTCGTTATCGACATAGAGGCCGCCGGAAACATTGAAGAAATCAAATGCTATGCCATAGACAATGCAGGAAAGCACAAACATCCATACTCCTGAAGAGGGGTCACCTATTCCGAAAAGACCGAACCGGAGAACCCAAGCAAGCATAGACATAAGCATCACACCCTTGATGCCGAATTTTTTAAGACAGAACGGTATAAGCAGTATGCAGAGAGTCTCACTGATCTGAGAAAGGGATATGAGCGCATTTGCGTTTCTGGCAGCCCATGCTCCTGCAAATTCCGGTATATCCTTGAAGAATGTGATGTATGGATTGGCATATCCGTTGGTGATCTGGAGCGACACACCGAGCATCATGCTGAAGATGAAAAACACGGCCATTTTCCTCTGCTTGAAGAGAGTGAAGGCTCGAAGCCCGAGCCTGTCTATCCAGTTTCCAGAGACAGAGGCCGTGCTTACAGGACAATCCGGCATGGTCAGAGCGTAGAACACCATTATCAGACTGATTGCAGCAGACACGAACAACTGCATATATGATGTCTGGAACCGTGCCCCTTCGGGTCCTGCGAAATTCACGAAGAGCATCGCACATATGAATCCTATGGTGCCGAAGATACGGATCGGGGGGAAATCCTTTACTATATCCATGCCGGCACGCCCGAGAGCATTGAAAGCCACAGAGTTATTGAGACCAATAGTAGGCATGAAGAAAGCTACCGAAAGAGAATACAACGTGAACAGGGGAGCAAAGCTTATCTGCCCCGCTGTCATGCAGTACACGCCGGCCAGAGCCATGAAAAGACCTCCGGTAAGGTGACACAGACTGAGCATCTTCTGAGCCGGAATCCAGCGGTCGGCAAGTATTCCCACAAGCGAAGGCATAAACAGAGAGACGATTCCCTGCATGGCATAAAACCATCCGATATGCTCTCCGAGTCCTATGCCGAAAAGAAAATTACCAAGAGATGTCAAGTATGAGCCCCAGACGGCAAATTCTATAAAATTAAGAATTGAAAGCCGGACTTTCAGGTTAGTTCTGTTTGTCATAATTTTAAGGTTAAGCAATTATCACTGCTGACAATGCAAATTTAAGAAATATTCATGTCATACGCAATGAAAAAACCAACTTATATCCCCAAAGGCGTCTGACGCATCTCTAAAGCCAACATTTGTCTCCGCTCTTGCGATATGCATTGATAAGCCGCTCTCGCGACGATATCTCAAGTTTATGGTCGGACACAACACTGACAAGCCCCGCCCGCGCAAGTGCATCTATCTGACAAGAGGCAGACGGCAATGCAGTCGAAAGACAGTCGGACAACGGAGCATACACTGATTCCAGAGATATCATCATGCTTTCAGGCGACGTCTTTGCATCCATAATATGCGCGAGCACAGACAGCAGAGATCCGTTGCAGCCATCCATTATGAAAGACTCACACTTCTGCGCATGCCTTGAAATATAATTGAGACTGTTCATCAGAAAAATCTGATTGGACTGCAGAAGCGCAAGGTACTGATTCTTGGAAAACTCCATAGTGCCGCACTTGTCTGCCGCACGCGCCGACATTGCAAAACGGTTATCAAGTCCGAACAGCCTTTCCACGCCGAGAAAACGGCCATGCCCCACAATCTCGCGAACAACCATGTTTCCTGAAAAAACAGGATGCTCCACCATCATTGTTCCCGACAACAGGCAACAGACGTTGCGGCATATATCGCTGGCGGAAACAATCGTGTCTCCCGGCTCATATGAATTAAAAGACAGGTGTGTTTTCTCCACGAACAAAGAGATCTGTTCATGACTCGCTCCTTTGAAAAGCGGAAGACTCATTAAGGTCTCAAACATTGATAGTACGGTCATAGTGCAAATTTAGCCAATATTTGCAAATAAAAAAGGACTATCTTGCGATAGTCCTGAAGTAGTCGATCCGGGACTCGAACCCGAGTCTCCACCGTGAGAGGGTGGCGTGCTAACCGCTACACTAATCGACCGGTTGGCAAGAGTCACTTAGAAACCTGATTCATCTGTTTGCCTCAGAGCCTCGTTGTTTCCCTTTTGCGTTGCAAAGTTAGTGACAATTTTCGAATCCACCAAATTTTTCAATTATTTTTTCATAATAATTTCGCTATTTTTGATGAATTATCCCATATCGACCATTTTAAAACACAATTTAACCAGTTGCACAACCCGACTGACGATTATTTCACGGAAAATGAGAGTCCGTCAAAACCCGGCGAGACTCCGTCGGGCAACCTTAATGCGAGGTCGTAATGTCGACCGATCTCATGGTTGAAGTGCGTCAGGTATGCCTGCTTCGGAGACACAGACTCCACAAGAGCCAGAGCCTCTGCGAGTGTGAAGTGTGAGAAATGGTCGCGGTCGCGGAGAGCGTTCACCACAAGAGTGTCAACGTCCTCCAGCTTCTCGATCTCCGCAGGATCAATTGTCTTGGCATCGGTAATGTATGCGAAATTACCGATACGGAATCCGAGTATCGGCATCGCGCCGTGCATGACCTCTATCGGAACAATCTTAACTCCGTTTATATAGAACGGAGTGTTGCCGACAGTCTTCAGACTGAAAACAGGCACTCCGGGATATGGATTCTCGCGGAAACAATAGTCGTAATGCTTACGAAGATCTTTCTCTGCCGTGACGTTGGCATACATTACAAGATCTCCCCCGGCGCAGAACGGACGCAGATCATCGATACCCCCGACATGATCGTAATGACTGTGTGTGACAAGAACTGCATCTATATGGTGTATGCCGGCGGCAAGAGCCTGGTGACGGAAATCGGGCGACGGATCGATCAGGATCGTAAGTCCCATTGTGCGGACCAATGCGGATGTGCGTGTCCGCTTGTCTTTGATATATGGAGATGTGCAGACAGGACACGAGCATCCGATTTCGGGAATACCCTTTGACGTGCCAGTGCCGAGCAGAGTGACATGAACCGACGTATCAATGAAGTTGACTTCAGGATTCAGATCGATAAGAAATTTCTTTCTTACGGCCGAACGAACTTTTTCAGCAAGACCGGCCACATCTGCCGATGTCGCGTTTCCTCTGTTGACTATGACAAGCGGCTGCCTGTCGTATACCGCCGCACCTCCATGACGGCAGCCTTTCATTCCAGAGTGGTCTATCAGCCATGCAGCAGACACCTTTGTATGCTTCTCTCCTACCGGATAACCGGCAACAGTCTCACCGGTCAGAACCCTGATCTCTTCGAGATGAGCTCTGCGAACCACCGGATTCTTAAAAAAACTGCCTGCACTTCCGATAACGGCGGGATCCGGCAGCTTGGCGTCGCGAATCCTGACAACCTCGTCGGCCACCTCCCTGACAGTCGGCACATGTCCGAGTCTCTCCTCGAGATCACGAAGCGGTCCGTAGCCGAGGTTTCGTGCTTCCTGTCCGGGACGAAGACGGAAAGAGACCCTCATGACAATGTAACGGCCTTTTCCCTCATGTTTGAAAAAACTGTCGCGATAGCCAAAACGACATTCCTCCGCTGCGAAACGCCGGGTGGTTCTTGTGAATGTATCGAAGCACTCCACGGCATGTATCACATCTCCGGCCTCCACTCCGTAAGCACCTACATTCTGCACCGGCGCAGCTCCGACCTCTCCGGGAATTCCGGCGAGGTTCTCCACTCCGGCCAATCCTTGGCCAATAGTCCATTCTACAAAGTCTGTCCACTTCTCTCCCGCACATGCTATGGCAAAGACTGTATCACTGTCTTTGTCATATCTGACCATGCCCTTTATGGCCGAATGAAGCACGAGTCCGTTATAATCACCTATGAATAGCAGATTGCTTCCTCCCCCTATATTGAGCACGGGTCCCTCGATAAATGTCTTGTCTCGCGAGATTTTGAGAAGTTCCTTTTCAGATGCGTATTCGGCAAAGTGACGCGCACGGACCGGAATCCCGAACGTCGTGAGCGAGGTTATATCCTTATTATGTTCTATCATGATTCGATTCTTTGATTGAAAACCGGGGTGTTCATACCCTTTCAATGTCTGTAGTTCACAAGAATTCCGTCCTGAAACTGAAGATATGTTCCGTCGCGATATCTCCAGATGTCGATTACAGAACTCCAGTTATGGCCAGCGTCGACCTCAGAGGGATTTCCGAGCGAAAGGCGACACTCATCTTTGGTCATTCCGGAAGAAACGCGTCCGACCTTTATATTCTCCCATATCTCAGGTGAGACCGATGAATAAAGCGGCCGGGGATCCTCAAGAAGAAACAGACTCTGGAACGTACGGCTTTCAGCACCGATTCCGTCAGAGCTGGAGACATTCATAAACATGACTGCGTTTTCTCTCTTTTCATCAGTGAATTCCACCGCAAGCGGGAAAACCTTGATGCCAGGGCGAACCCGCGTTATGGTGACCGGATCGAATTTTCTGCCATCAACGATGTTGCCGATGCTGTCATACCACAGGCGCGAGCGCGTCCATACCTTTCTTCCACGGAGCAGAGTGTCTGCCGCCGCGACCATGTCGAGATCTATCATCATCGGCATATCCTGCCCTCGAAGCGAATGAAGAGCGTCTCGCAAGTTCCTTGAAGTATTATAGAGATAATCATACCCCTCTCCTTTGAACTCAATTACTGCCACTGTGTCGCCTCCGGGTGTAAGGCGTGACGATATGCGGTCGAAACGAAGGACTGAGCCGGCCACTGAATCAACCACCTGGATTCTTGCCGCCGAGGGGAAGCGTTCGAGCAGCACAGCGGCTTTGTTGTCTGTGACCAGAAACTTCTTTCCGGCGCGCCACTCACCAAGCTGTTCGGATGTGATCTGGGCCGACAAACGCTCTGCAGCACCCGGCATAGTCTCCCGACGTTCAGATCGTGACATAGTAATGGCCTTTGTACTCTCAATACCTGTGCTACAACTGATTGTGAACATAACCGACACAACAAGCGACACTGAATATCTGACAAATTTTATTGAAATCTTCATAATTTGACACAAAATTAGCGAATTTTTCCGGAAAAACTTGGTTAATTCAAAAATATTATATAACTTTGCACTCGCAAAACGGAAACGGCGGGATAGCTCAGTTGGTTAGAGCGTCGGATTCATAACCCGGAGGTCTCGAGTTCAATTCTCGATCCCGCTACAAAAGCAACCGAATTCGGTTGCTTTTTTTATTTGCAATTATTACTGTCCGCTAAACCATAAAAAGGCGAGTCCAACTTCCTGAACGGCAGAAGTTGGGCTTACTTTTTGTA
>VSPN01000001.1 GCA_009775355.1 Muribaculaceae bacterium | reverse complement strand
CACAACTTCCTCATGAACCTGCTTGCTGCAATGGGTGCGTATTGTTTCTTTGCCACAAAGCCGGGAGTGAACTTCGACTTTGAGGTGCCCGAGTCAAACGGGCAGCTTGCCCTCTGGGATTAGCTTAAACCTATGCAAATAAATCGGGCGGCCTTGACAGGTCGCCCAATACACTTTGTCCTTTAGCTTGGTTGTAAATTGAAGATTCTTATCCCGAACTCGCGTTATAAGACCGATTTTCTTTCCTGCCATCTCCTTGCCGTGTTGAAACAGGAACGTCTGCAGCGGAGCGGCCATATTGCTCCACCAAAGCGGAACTCCGATAATGATGCAGTCATAGTCCGACAGACTCACGTCGACAGGATCGATCGCAGGATATGAAGACGCGTCATCTGGATTATTGCGTATGTCAGCTATCTGGGAGCTGCCGATGGCGTAGTTGTCGGCAGCATAGTCGAGCCCTTTCTGAGCAGGTTCGATTTCAATAATGTCGGCATATATTTTCGTGCGTAGAGCATCGACTATCCGCTCTACATTATTGGTATAGCTGTAATATACCACCAGAGTTTTAGCCTGCAAGCTTGCCGATGCAAGGAGTGCAAGAAATGTCACTATTGCTATTCTCATAATTTATCTGTTAATAATACAAAATTAGCAATCCGTATGGTTGCTTCTGTACAAAAATCTTTGGGAAACATAATATTATACAAGACAGCTCCTCTCATGCCGTGCATCATACGTAATGTCCCTGCGGTTAAGAGTGAGGAAAAACTCTTTCAGATAATCGCGTGAGAACTTCATATGGACCGAATGGTATGGTATGCCTCCTTTGACACGCTTATGAAGCCACATTCTGTTGTCGGCCTCATGAAAGCGCAGTCACCTTGATGAAGTATGGTCTTACGTCCGATGTCAGTAATCTCAGAGTCCCACCGAATGGGCATATATGAGGGTGTATTCACGGGTGCAGCGGACACAGCCGCTGTCATCCGTGAAATAACCCGCTATACTATAAAGGAGTCTGAGTTATTGAACACATCCAGTTTTCCATGTCAGTCAGAGTTTCATCTCAGGTATTCATTGAAGAATCTGACAAGAGCATCAAACGGAATTATGTCTTTCCGGTCGTATAGGTCTGTATGGCTTGCTCCGGGAATAACCATTAAGAGCTTGTTGTTGTCCTGACCGGGAGTAACAGAGAGTTTCTTGTATGCATCGCTTCCAAAATAGAAGGAATGAGCCTTTTCTCCATGTACGATCATTACTGCATTCTTAATTTCATCGGCGCGGCTCATGAGCGGGAAGTTTATCCACGGAATCGGCGAGGTTGCGTTGCGTCCTCCGTTTGAGTTGAGCGATCTCGGATGGTAGCCTCTCGGAGTCTTATAGTAGTCGAAATAGTCATGAAGGTATTTCGGTGCGTTTTCGGGAAGCTCGTCAGGAACACCACCATCAGGTGCGGGAGTTCCGTTTCTGAAATCCTCTGTACGCTGCGCAGCCAATGCAGATCTCAGTCTGTCGCGGTCTGAGGGTGTGTCGGCACTGTCAAAATATCCGTTGGCACTGACACGACTCATGTCATACATTGTCGAGGCGACAGTTGCCTTGATACGTGGGTCGGCAGCTGCGGCATTTATGGCAAGACCGCCCCAGCCGCAGATGCCGATGACTCCGACAGCTTCAGGATTGACAGAGGGGTTTGTTACAAGGTAATCGACCGCTGCGCTGAAATCTTCCGTGTTGATATCCGGAGAGGTCATATAGCGGGGATACCCGCCGCTTTCTCCAGTAAATGATGGATCGAAAGCAAGAGCGATGAAACCGCGTTCAGCCATTTCCTGCGCGTACAGGCCGGCACACTGTTCCTTGACTGCACCAAACGGGCCACAGACAGCTATGGCTGGTAATGGTTCTTCAGCATTCATCGGGCTATACATGTCGGCTGAGAGAGTGATGCCGTAGCGGTTGACAAATGTCACTTTTTTGTGATTCACTCGGTCGCTCTTGGGAAAAGTCTTGTCCCATTCAGAAGTAAGTTTAAGATCCATGTCTGTAATGTTATAGTTTTGAGCATTGACTATTGTCAGTGAAAAACATGCGATTATCAGTAAAGAGAGATATTGTTTCATAACGTCAGTCTTGTCTTATATCACGAATGTATTTTGCCGGGACTCCTGCGACGATTGTATTGGCGGCGACATCCTTTTTTACTACGGTCCCGGCGGCCACTATGGCATTCTCACCTACGGTGACACCTGGCAGTATTATCGCTCTGGCACCGATCCAGGCGTTATGGCATATCACAACCGGAGCGGTAATCAGCGAATGTCGTCTCTCCGGCTCTTCGGGATGTCCTTCAGTCGCTATTTTCACACCTGGGCCGATAAACACTCCGTCCTCCAGAGTTATGCCCCCCTGATCGAGAAACGTGCAGCCGAAATTTATAAAAACATCTTTGCCTACCGTCGTCTTTTTGCCGAATGCGGTATAGAACGGGGGGAACATCCTCACCGAGCTGTCAAGTGGCTGTCCCCATATGCGTTCCAGTAAGGCGCGTATCTTATCGGGCGTATGGTAGCCTGTGTTCAGCCCGGCGATAAGCCGTCGGGTATTCTCGATCTCGTTACAGAGAAGTGCGGGTTCGGTCTCGGATATTCGAGTCTGCGCGATTGCAGTGTCAGGCATCATAAACTTTCGCGAAGTATGTCTACGTTTTCGCGAGCCGCCAGGATACCCTCGTTCAGCTTTTCAACAGTGGGATTAGGCATTACGCCCGGGAGTTCCACCACTTCTTTTCCGGCCTCTTTGAGTGCGGCAATCACATCATAATAAACGCCATTGCTATTAATGAAGCCACCGCCATATGTCAGCAGTACTTTCTTTCCGAAAGGCATGAGAGCCTGAACAAGATTTTTCTGGGCTTCGTTGCCGAAGAATAGCTTCGTTGGATTGGAATATTCGAAATTACCTAACATATTCTTTCTGTTTTCTTGAGTTCTTTGTTTCCGTCAGTTATGTGCCCGGAGACGATCCGTGCGTTTCAGATGCAAAATTAGCAAGAAATAAAACACCGTGGCTGCCCCCTGTTTCGGTTATGCATACCAATATTTCATGTCACCCGTTTCATGTCGCCCGATGAATTGTCCATCATCTGTAAGTTGTTCCGGTCTGTAGGCATGGCCGGTCTGTCTCACGGCATGCAACATTGCAGCGATTCTGATGCTGAAAACTTATGTTGTGGCTGAAATGTTTTGTAAGTAACTGTTTTGTCATGTGAAATGACTATATTTGCAGTAAGAACCATTTGTAACCCAAAAATAAACAGATATGAACAACCATTACACAGGACTGACCGACGCTCAGGTGTCGGAAAGCCGCTTGAAAAACGGTGCCAATATCCTGACTCCGGCCGACAAGGATCCGTTATGGAAACGGTTTCTTGAGAAGTTCGGCGACCCGCTGATCATAATCCTTATGATCGCAGGCGTGCTCTCGGTAGGCATCTCCTGTTACGAATACTGGGGGCTTGGCGAAGGCGCTGGTGTATTCTTCGAGCCTGTCGGCATCTTCATCGCCATTCTGCTTGCTACCGGACTCGCCTTTGTATTTGAACTCAAGGCCGACAAGGAATTCGCACTGCTCAATCAGGTCAACGACGACGAGCCTGTGCAGGTGATCAGAAACGGCAATGCCATGCAGGTGGCGAAGAAAGACGTGGTTGTTGGCGACATTGTGATACTCAACACCGGGTCAGAGGTGCCGGCCGACGGCGAGCTGCTTGAGGCCGTGATGCTCAACATCGATGAGTCTACGCTGACAGGCGAGCCGATATGCCACAAGACTACCGATCCGGCGCGATTCGACAAGGAGGCCACATTCCCCAGCAATCATGCCATGCGCGGTACGAAAATCATGGAGGGGCATGGAGTCATGCGCGTCTTCGCCGTCGGCGACCACACTGAAAACGGCAAGGTCTTCGAGGCCGCCCAGATCGACGACAGTGTGAAGACTCCGCTCAACGAGCAGCTTGACGGACTCGGCGACCTGATCACGAAGATATCCTACGGCTTCGCCGCCGCCATTGTTGTCGGCCGGATCATCATGTATTTCATCGGAATGCCGGCATTCGACTGGATATCGTTCCTCGCATATTTCCTCCAGACTCTTATGGTGGCCGTCACTCTCGTTGTAGTGGCTGTGCCCGAAGGTCTGCCTATGGCTGTCACGCTTTCGCTGGCATACTCCATGCGTCGCATGCTCAAGACCAACAACCTTGTCCGAAAGATGCACGCCTGCGAGACAATGGGTGCCACAACCGTGATATGCACTGACAAGACCGGCACGCTGACACAGAACCAGATGCAGGTATACAAGGCCGACTTCTTCGGCAATCCTTCTGACGAGATCCTCTGTGAGGGGATAGCGGTCAACTCCACAGCGCAGCTCGACCTTTCTGGCGAGAAACCCCAGGTGCTCGGAAACCCGACCGAGGGCGCGCTTCTTCTGTGGCTTCGTCAGAGAGGCGCAGATTATCTTGCTCTCCGTGAGAATACGGCCCGTGTGGCCGAACTTCCGTTCACGACCGAGCGCAAGTACATGGCCACGGTCGTGAAGTCTGCAAGCGGAAAGACGATCCTATATGTCAAGGGTGCACCCGAGATTGTCTTCGGCATGTGCCGCAACACTGCCGGAGTGACAAAAAAGGAGATTGATGCGCAGCTGCTCGAATATCAGAATCAGGCGATGCGCACACTCGGATTCGCATATCAGGAAGTGAAAGATGGTGACAGGACGATAGAAGAGGGCAGGGTAGTGGCCGAAAACCTCACATTCCTCGGCATTGTGGCTATCTCCGATCCCGTCCGATCCGACGTGCCTGCAGCCGTCAGAGAGGTTATCGACGCAGGCATAAAGGTCAAGATTGTCACCGGCGATACCCCCGGAACTGCCAAGGAGATCGGGCGTCAGATCGGTCTCTGGAATGATTCCGTCGACGGTGAACGCAATATAATCACAGGTCCTGAATTCGCCGAGATCCCCGACTCCCGGCTTAAGGATCGCGTGGGCGACCTGAAGATCATCGCCCGTGCCCGCCCCATGGACAAGAAACGCCTTGTCGAGGCTCTGCAGGCCAACAATGAGGTGGTGGCAGTGACAGGCGACGGCACAAACGACGCGCCCGCGCTCAAGAGCGCACATGTCGGCTTGTCGATGGGCGACGGAACATCGGTCGCCAAGGAGGCATCCGACATCACTATAATCGACAATTCTTTCTCTTCGATAGGTCGGGCCGTGATGTGGGGCCGCTCGCTCTACCAGAACATACAGCGCTTCATACTGTTCCAGATGACAGTCAATGTGGCCGCCTGTCTCATCGTGCTCTTCGGTGCGTTCATGGGCATGCAGTCTCCTCTGACAGTGACGCAGATGCTCTGGGTCAATCTGATCATGGACACGTTTGCTGCCATGGCTCTTGCATCGCTGCCTCCCTCTCATGCGGTCATGAAAGAGAAGCCCCGTTCGCACACGGCTTTCATCATAAACCGCAGCATGTGGAAGTCGATAGCCGGTGTCGGAGGAGTGTTCTTCCTGATGCTGCTCGGCCTACTCTATTATTTCGAGCACACCGATATAACCTCTCTTACGCAGACCGGAAGTGTGGAGTTCGGCGCGAACACTGGTCTAAGCGCATATGAGCTTTCACTGTTCTTCACGATCTTTGTCTTCCTGCAGTTCTGGAACATGTTCAACGCACGTGCGTTTGCTACAGGTCGTTCGGCATTCCATTTCAAGGGATGCAGCGGGTTCGGGCTGATCTCGCTTGCAATCCTTGCGGGCCAGATCCTCATCGTCAGCGTCGGCGGCGAATTCTTCAACGTCGTTCCTCTCCGCTTCTCAGACTGGGTGATAATCATAGCCTCGACGTCGCTCGTGCTCTGGATCGGCGAAATTGTCAGACTTTTCAGAAAGTGACATGACCGTATAGCGAACAGGACGAAGGTCTGGATGCCATAAAATAAGGCGGATACCGCAGAGGTGTCCGCCTTCTTTTATGGCATCCGGGGGAGTGTATTGTCAGAGGATGTGGCTGAGCAGCCGAAACATTTTTTTGTGAGATGGGTCTTATTCATTCAGGCCGCGGTTGCGGCGTATGATGCGGGCGAAAGATTCCGGCAACCGCACGTTGTAGAGATCATACGCCTCGTCAAACAGCGGGGCGATCTCCTCGTCGGTAAATCCGGCTATCCCGCAGCCGATGCGGGTGACATAAAATGTGTTCTGGTCCCATTCGCGTGCAAGTCTTATAAATTCGTCGACATAGGGCTTTATGGTCTCGACTCCCCCTTGCATGGTAGGTATCGCATACGATTGTCCCTGTGGGCCGGAGCCTTTACCCATTACTGCGCCGAAGCGCTCATATGCCACACGCGCGGCGCCGCCTGCGTGGATGCCCTCAAGATTGCTGCCGAACACGAAGATGTCGTCCTCTCCGAGCGTCGTGATGTTTTCAGGTGTATATTCCATAACTCAATTTTTTTGATAATCTTATAAACGCGAGTTCGGGATAAGAAATGTTACCGTCAGGGCGGTCAGTCACCGAGCAGATTTTCGCTTGCGATGAAGGAGTTATGGGGATCCATAACGACTGAAGAGCAGGCGGAAATATGCCGGTGAATGACCTGTCAGAGGTAGTCTTTCTCACGATTTTAAAGTTTTTTTCAATTGTCTCGCAATTCAGCAAGAGCCTGTCGGGTTCTTAAGTTACCTCCGGTCCCGCATATCCTGGACGCTTTTTGACCTGTTCCTCAGTCGTGTACATAAAGTACACTCCATCGTCACATGCCAAAAATCGTCGCAAGCCATGCGACCCTGACGGCAACATTTATTATTAAACAAGCTCTAAAGGTTTTTACAGTCATCTGATCTGGTTTTGGCGCAAATTTAAGCCATTAAACCCAACGACCCTGCATTAGTCACTTTGATAAGTGACTAATGGTGCATCATTGATGGTCAATGCTTCGCACTCGGTTGTATAAAATGTTTATCTTTGCAGCGTCAATCATGTGATGAAGAATCTGACTCTCTATATCGATCTTGCATTCTGCCTGATAGTTCTCCCTGTCATGGTGGCTCTGTGGCCTGTGGAAAGGTGGTTCCATCATTTCATGGTCTATATGGTGATGGCCGGAATATGGCTGTATGCCGCATATTTCATCAACCGGTTCATTGCGATTCCGCTGCTGTTCGGAGGGAAGGGGCGGAAGTCATGCGGCATTGCAGTGATCATTATTTCAGTTACAGTCACATTTCAGCTCGCGAGGGTAGAGCTTTACAATCCAAAACCGAGCATTCACGATGCGGGAATCGTTCGCCATCTTCCTAAAGTCGAACCATACAAGCAGGCTTTGTGGACTCTTTTTGTCATTGTCGAGATCTTCAGCTTCGCCGTCGGTCTGCTGACACAGGCCAATCGGCAGCGTTCCCGGCGCCGTCAGGCCGAATCCGACAGAGATAAGGCTGAGATCGCGCTATACAAGGCGCAGATCAGGCCCCATTTCATGTTCAATACGCTCAATTCGCTTTACGGATTATTTCTGACAGAAAATCCTAAGGCTCTCTCCTCGCTTGAGAAGTATATCTCGATGATGCGATACATACACATCTCTTCGTCGCAGGACTTTGTGCCGGTGTCTGAGGAAGCGGCTTATATCAGGGAGTATGCGGAGCTTCAGTCGTTGCGGCTGAACGACATGACCGGACTCTCGCTCGATGTTTACATCCGTTCGGATGATTTCCACATTCCGCCGATGCTGCTTGTGACATTTGTGGAGAATTGTTTCAAACACGGTGTGTCTCCTGTGGAGAAAAGCCGTATTGACATTGCGCTCAGAGTCAATGACGGAATACTTGAGTTCTCGACTTCCAACCATGTCTTCCATTCGGGGGCCGATGGTGCGGGAATGGGCATTGACAACTGTCGTAAGCGGCTCGGGCTTCTTTATCCAGACAAATATGAACTTTTAATTTCAAACGACGGTGCCACCTATCGGGTGTCACTGCGAATAGACCTGACATCATGATCAAATGCGTTGCAATCGATGACGAGCCAATAGTTCTCAGCATCATTCAGGAATATTGTAAGAAATATGGTGATGTGGAACTCAGATGCTTTTCCTCACCGGTTGCAGGAATGGAATACATCCGCGAAAAGCGTCCCGATATTGTCTTTCTTGATATCGAGATGAACTCCCACAACGGTCTGACTCTGGCAAAAGAACTTCCGGAAGGGACATGTCTGATATTCACGACTGCATATTCCCAGTATGCTGTCGACGGCTTCAATGTGGATGCAGTCGACTTTCTTCACAAGCCGATTTTCTATCCGCGTTTCGAGCGTGCGCTCGAGAAGGCGCGGCTCTGGCTCGGACGGGTTGATGCACGCCCCGTGCGGCAGACTATCACACTAAAGGTTGAACACAAGAACGTGGTGGTTGATCTTGACGATGTGACCTACATCGAGGCCATGGACAATTATGTCAAGGTATTCAGACGCGGACTCCCGATGGTTCTATCGCAGATCACAATGAAGGAGATGGAGGTTATGCTTCCGGACAGTAGGTTTATCCGTGTGCACAGATCCTATATCGTCTCTCTCAATGCCATCGACAAGTTCTCCAACAGGAAAATATTTCTTTACAACATCGACAGGGTGATTCCTGTCGGAAGAAAATATATTGATTCGTTCAACAGCCTTTATTCTATCTTCAGAGGTGAGGAGAAGTAATGTTGAGTCGGCCGACGGAGTTTACGGTTGTTTCGCCTGTACACCGCTGGGAGAAGTGCTCGTTGCTTCTTCTGCAAACGGTGTATGCGCTCTTGAATTCGTCTGCACAGATCGTCGTGATGCGCTTGATGTTGTAAGGCGACGTTTCCCGGATGTCTGTCTGACTGAAAGCTTGTCGAGGCTAAATATTCTGGCTATAAGGTGTATAACTGTTATGTTCGGTTTTTCTGACGGAAATGAGGGTTATGAAGGAATGGCTGAAGAGTGTCCGCCCCTCGATCTTAGGGGCACATCATTTCAATTGGAAGTTTGGCGGCGGTTGCTTGAGATTCCTCGTGGAGAAACGCGCACATATGCGGAAATTGCACGCCTGACGGGTAACCCGTCGGCGGTAAGAGCTGTGGCTAATGCTATAGCCGCCAATCCTGTTGCGGTTATCGTCCCTTGCCACAGAGTGGTGCGTTCGGACGGCACTGCCGGAGGCTACAGGTGGGGCACCCGGTTGAAGACGCGCCTGCTTGATCTGGAAATGAAGGTCGGCCTTTCACCAGTTGTATTTCAGAGCAGGGTTTCAGGAAAGAGTCTTTTTTCTGTTGTCAATCTGTGACAGAGCCTGAGCCAGTTGGTCAGGACATGAGGTCGGCTTGGCTTTACAGCGGATTCCTGATAGACGGCTGATCACCTCCTCACATTTCATGCCCTTGACAAGAGCTCCGATTCCCTGCGTGTTTCCGTGGCATCCACCGGTGAACACAACCTCTTTTACAACTCCGTTCTCGACCTCGATGTCGATCTGTCGAGAGCATGTGCCCTCGGTCTGATATGTGAATCTCATTTCAAATAGTCTGTTTCAATTGTGAATATTCCTGTTCAATTGTGAATATTCCTGCATTTGGCCGTAATCATGGCTGTAGTGCCTGATTACGGTGCAAATTTACAAAGTTTTCTGGATAATATCGCTCTGTTCCGTTGTTAATATTTCAGGAAGGGTATCCGGTTCGTGATATCGTTCCGGCAAAGGTTACATTATCAAGGAAACATTCATATGGTTTGTGATTGCGAAAATCCGGTTCCGTATCAAGACGACACGCCGGCGTCTCTTAGCCGTAGACCTGATGTCAGGGAGACTACTCTTTTTCTGTCGGAATATGCCGTGCAGTTGTTCGGAAGCGGATGCACATGCGTGCGTCTTGAGAAAAACATGAAGCGCATCGCGGCTTCAGTCGGCATGAACGTCGAGTTCAGCATTCTGCCTCGGCACATTCATATCACCGTGACCAGAGGTGCGGAAGACTGCACCTCGGTAGTGGCCATACGCGAAATGCCGATCAGTTTCGCGCGTATCACCGATCTCAGTCGCCTGTCATGGCAGATGGCAGACGGCAAGATTGGTTTCTTTGAGGCGAGAGCAGTCTTGCCCCGAGTCTGCAACTGCTCGTGTGTCAGCCCGTGGACCCTGACATTTCTTGTCTCTCTCGCTAACGCCTCTTTCTGCCGCCTTTTCAGCGGCGACGTGTGGGCAATGGCTGTCGTGTTTGTCGCCACATTTATAGGGTATATGCTCAAACGGGCACTCCTTTCGCGACATATTGACATGCGGCTCACGGTGCTTGCATGCTCGTTTGTCTCTTCGGTGACGGCATGTGCGGGCGGCATAACAGGTCTGGGTCTTACGCCGGAGATTGCAGTGGCCACAAGTGTGCTTTATCTTGTGCCGGGTATTCCGTTCATCAACTCGTTCTGCGATCTGATCGACCGTCACTATATATGCGCATACGGCAGGGCGATGCATGCCATTGTGCTCGTATGCTGCCTGTCGTTCGGACTGTGCGCCGGTATGGCGCTGATGCATGTGCCCATGTTCTGATCCCGGAAATTGTAATTTAACAAACTCTCGATCATGGTTGTCGAATTATTTCAGGATGCACTGTTTGCCGCTGTGGCGGCAATAGGATTCTCGGCCATCAGCAATCCGCCGAGACGGGCTTACCTGTACTGTGCGCTGATTGCTGCCGCCGGGCACTCGCTGCGGTTCTGCCTGATGCATTCCGCCGGCTGGCATATTGTTGTGTCAAGCCTGTGCGCCTCAGCTCTGATAGGCCTTCTTGCCGTGCTCTTCTCTCCTCATGCGCGGATTCCGGCAGAATCAGCCCTCTATCCGGCGTTGCTTCCGATGATACCGGGCATATATGCCTACAAGACATTCGGTGCTCTCGTCATGTGCATGTATTATGGCGGCGAAAAGGAATTTCTTCACTATTTCTATCTGTTTGCCAACAATGGCCTGACCACATTCTTTATTCTGCTTGCCATGGTGGTGGGGGCGACCATTCCGATGTTTCTGCTGCCTAAAATATCGTTTCAGGCAACGCGGCAGTTGTGATTGCAATAAGGCGGTTGTGATTACAATAAAAATGACTATTTTTGCGTATTGCTTGTTACGTAAATTTGGACACTTACTTATGGATACAATATTGACTATAGTCGGCTATCTGGCCGCCATATGCATGGTCTGCGGCTATCTGCCGCAGGCGGTCTACACCATACGCACACGCGACACCGACGGCATCGCGCTCCCTACTTTCCTGCTTATGGGATTCGGCGGGTTTTTCTTTATCCTGCAGGGAATATTGACCGGCAATGTGCCGCTTGTCATTACCAACGTCATCACGACTGTCTGTTGCGTGGTGATCACAATGATTAAACTGCGTAACGACTGTCGCCGGAAAAACGGATGACCAAACTTTATCAGGGCTTTGGTCGTTTTCTTATAAAAAGTCGGCCGATTGTGCCGTCTAAAAGTGTATATTATGGAATTCAGAGATCTTGATGTGAAGGACTATCCTTCATTTCTTAAACTTTATAACGCGAGTTTTCCCGCCGATGAGCGGAGAATATACAAAAGTGCAGAACATGTGGCCTCTTTCGTAAAGGAAAAAGGAGGGAAATTCAAAGGTTTCGTCTATGACGACGGAGGAAATGACTTTCTCGGCTTTCTGACTTACTGGGTGTTCAAAGGGTACGTATATATCGAGCATTTCGCGGTTGACCCGGCGCACAGGTCGAAAAACATCGGACGGAGCATGCTGTCTCATCTGTTTGACATAGCGGGGCAGGATGTGCTGATCGAAGTCGAGAAGCCTGAAACCGAGGAGGCGAGACGCAGAATCGCGTTCTATGAAAAAAACGGTTTCCGCATGCGCGAGGATATAAACTATGTCCAGCCTCCCTACAGTGCGGAACAGTCGGGTGAGGAGATGATGCTTATGACTCATGGAAATGTGGATCTCAAAGACACGCGCGATCTCCGCGAGATGCTGACCGAGGTCTACAACGTCGACAAGGGCGTATGACAGCCGGTTTTGTCTGACACTCATTTGCGCTCGTTTGAATCCTGATGGCACTTATCAATTATCACTTATCATTTATCACTATGAATTACACAGATCTTATCAACAGCAGCAAAGTTACAGTAGTGGAATTTTTCGCCACATGGTGTCCTCATTGCCAGCGTATGATGCCGGTAGTCGATCAGGTAAAGGAACTTGTCGGACAGAAAGCCGACATCGTCCAGCTTGACATAGATGCCAGTCAGGAGGCTTCGCAGGAAGCGGAAGTGCAGTCTGTGCCAACATTTATCATATATCGTGACGGCCATGAGGTGTGGCGCCAGAGCGGCGAAATGGAGGGGGAACTGCTTCTGTCTCAGATAGAGAAAGCCTTGAAATGACACGGACGCCGATGGATGGGGAGTCTAATTACATATTGTCGGATTTTCTCGGCGCGCTTGGCGTGCCGCATACTCGCGGCTATACGACAAGGCGCTTTGACGACATGTCGTTCAGATCTCTGTTCGGCATGGGTAAGCTCCTTGATGAGTATGGAGTGAAGAGTCAGGGTCTCATGCTTTCGGATCGCATGGAGATACTGGCTCTGACGCCTCCTTTTCTTGCACACACGCCTCAGGGATTTGTGATCGTGACGGCGACTGACAGAGATCACGTCAGTTATCTGAGCCAAGGCGTTACGGAGACTATGTCGCTCCATGCGTTTTGCGACGTATGGGACGGCAATGTGTTTCTGGCTTTTCCATCGTCTTCGGCTGAGGAACCCGACTATGCCTCTCATGCCAAGCTCTTGTTGTTCGGCAAAGTCAAGAGGATTCTGTTAGTCATCCTTGCGGCGGCTCTCTTTGTGTGGATGTTCGTCACGCAGGGCATATGGCGCAGTGTGCCTGCCATATTATCGGTTTTTCTGAATTGCTGCGGCCTGGCTCTCTCTATTATGCTGGTCCGAAAATCGTTGCGGATCAAAAGCCGGTTTACCGACAAAGTGTGCGGAGTGCTTCAGAAGGAGGGATGCGACACGGTGCTTGAGACCGGAGCGTCAAGCTTCTTCGGCATTTTCAGCTGGAGTGAGGTCGGACTGACGTATTTTTCTGTCAGCCTACTGTCAATACTGATGTTTCCCGCTTCTATAATCTATGTGGCGGCATGCAATGTGTGCTGTCTTCCTTTTACGGTATGGAGCATCTGGTACCAGAGATTCAGGGCAAAGGCGTGGTGCACTCTATGTGTGAGTGTGCAGTGCACGCTCTGGCTTCTGTTTTTCAGTTATCTCGCCGGAGGATGGCTTAAGGATTTATTCCCTCTTAAGCCGGATATCTTCGTGCTTGTTGCCGTTTATGGATTTGTTCTGTTGGGAATGAACAGAATAATTCCGATGATAAGTAAATTGAGAAGAAAATGAAACCGTTGCAGATTCCCATACCTGATCTTGGCAGCACCGAACTGAATGGTGCGCGCAAGCTTGACCCGTCTGAGCTTAACGCTCTTAAGTTCAGCGACAGGCATACAGTACTCACGCCCGGGAAACTGGCGGAGCGCAAGGGGTAGATGTCACATCTGCTCGTAGTCTTTGGCCAGACCGCCTGTGCCGGTTTCCTTGTAGAGCGAGGGGAGGTCGTGCCCCGTCTCTTTCATCACTTTGACAAGCTTGTCGAAGCTTACACGGTGCACGCCGTCGGTAAAGCTGGAGTATATGTTGGCGTCGAGAGCGCGGGCGGCGGCATAAGCGTTGCGCTCTATGCAGGGTATCTGAACCAGTCCGCACACCGGGTCGCAGGTCATGCCTAAATGGTGCTCAAGTCCCATCTCGGCGGCATATTCAATCTGGGCAGGACTCCCGCCGAACAACTGGCTTGCAGCGGCGGCAGCCATGGCGCATGCCACGCCGACCTCTCCCTGACATCCCACATCCGCTCCCGAGATGCTGGCGTTGTGCTTGACGATGTTTCCGAAGAGACCTGCCGTGGCGAGGGCGTGAAGCATCTGGTCTTCAGAGAAGTTGCGGCTTTTCCATAGATGATAGAGCACTCCGGGCACGACGCCGCTTGAACCGCATGTCGGGGCGGTGACTATCACGCCGCCCGATGCGTTCTCCTCGCTCACTGCCAGAGCATAAGCGAACACCAGACCTCGGCTCTTCAGATTGTCGCGATAGCCTCCCGCCTTGACATAGTACGTCAGAGCTTTTCTTTTAAGATTCAGCGGGCCGGGAAGTCTCCCCTCTCTGTTGATGCCCCGTTCGACCGATGCTTTCATCGCTTCCCACACCTCGCGAAGGAAATCATATATGCCCTCGCCCTCACAGTGCTCCACATATTCCCAGTAGCAGTGTCCGGTGCGTTCGCAGTAATTCTTGATCTCGGTCATGGAGTTCATTGTGTAGATCTCTCCGCTTCCCTCGCGGTGCATGCCTTCATATTCGAGAGCGCCTCCGCCGACTGAATATACAGTCCATTCATCTTCGGGAAATCCGGCGGAATTGAGAGCGGCGAATTTCATGCCGTTGGGGTGATAGGGGAGAAATACATCCGGTCTCCACACAATGTTGACCGGCACGTTTGCATGCGAAAGCACGTCGATTATAGCCTCGTCGGTCATGTGTCCCTTGCCGGTGGCGGCCAGACTGCCGTAGAGAGTCACCTCAAAGCCTTTGGCACCGGCATGGCCGGCAAGAAACATCTCGGCCGCCTTGCGCGGACCCATGGTGTGCGATGACGACGGCCCGGTGCCGATCCTGTAGAGTTCCCTGATTGATTTCATTGGTTCTCGATTACTTATATGAAAAAATAATATGCCACGAGTGTGGCGGCGATCGCTCCCGTTATGTCGGCCAGAAGCGCGTATCCCGCTGCATAGCGGGTTTTTGACACCCCGACCGATCCGAAGTATACGGCAAGGATATAGAATGTTGTGTCGGTCGATCCCCGCACAGCTGCCGCAAGTTTGCTGACAAATGCATCAGGTCCGTTGGCTTTCATGACATCAAGCATCATGGCGCAGCTGCCGCTTCCGCTCAGCGGTTTCATCAGCATTGTAGGGAGTGCGCCAACCCACTGGGAGTCGAAGCCGAGTCCGCTGACAAGGCGTTCCACCCACGTCGTGAATATGTCGAGGGCTCCCGAGGCGCGGAACATACCTATGGCAACAAGTATGGCGACAAGATATGGTATGATCATGACCGCTGTCCGGAATCCCTCTTTAGCTCCTTCTATAAAAACATCGTAGACGCGCAGATGTTTCCTGACTCCGGCCGCGATGAAGGCGATGATCACGCAGAAGAGTATGACGTTGGCTGCGAATGTGCTGTAGACCTGCACCTTGTCGGCTGGAAGACGCGAGAAGAACCATGTCACCGCTACAACAAACGCGGCTATGCCAGCAAGCCAGCTCCATATAACCTTGTCCATGCGGATGCGCTGCCGGAGGCAGAGCGCGCCGAGTCCGACAAGTGTGGCGACGGCTGTGGCTATCAGTATGGGTATGAATATGTCGGTCGGATTCGCGGCCCCGCCTTGCGCCCTGTACATCATGATGCTGATCGGCACAAGGCAGAGTCCCGAACTGTTGAGCACAAGAAACATGATCATCGCGTCGGTCGCGGTGTCTTTTTCCGGATTGAGCTTCTGCATTTCCTGCATGGCGCGGAGTCCCATCGGGGTTGCGGCGTTGTCAAGCCCGAGCATGTTGGCAGAGATGTTCATGAATATCGCCCCCATGGCCGGGTGCCCTTTCGGAATGCCGGGAAAAAGACGTGAAAAAAATGGGCTGATCAGACGGCCGAAAAACTCGATCATTCCTCCCTTTTCCCCGATTTTCATGATCCCGAGCCAGAGGGTCAGCACTCCGGTCAGTCCGATCGAGATCTCGAATGCGAAGGCAGCCTGATCGAACGATGCGTTCATGACATCGCTCCACACCTGAAAGTCGCCGTCGATGAGAGTGCGCCCGACGGCCATCAGGAATGCGATGACAAGAAACGCTATCCAGATCCAGTTCAGAACCATTAGAACCTGCGGATGCCCATTATGCGGCGCACGTCGGCGAGTGTGGCGGAAGCCGCTTCACGGGCGCGTTCGGCACCCTGACGCACAACGCGCGACAGATATTCGTCGTTGTCGCGGATGTCGAATATGCGTTCCCTGATCGGGAGTGTGACCTTGAGTATGTCTTCGGCAAGCTGCTTTTTAAGATCGCCGTAGCGTATGGAGCAGTCGGCATATGCGTCCTTGAAGTGCTGCAGTGTCGAGGGCTCTGATACGAGTTCCATGAGAGTGAACAGATTGCGTATCGGCTCTGTGACTTCCTGACCCGGTTCTTTCGGACCTTCGTCGGTGACGGCTCTCATCACTTTCTTGCGGAGTGTCTTTTCGTCGTCGATCAGATAGATGCAGTTTCCCTCGCTCTTGCCCATCTTGCCGGAACCGTCGAGCCCGGGAACCTTTACTGACTGTGGTCCGAAGTTGAAGTTCACGGGTTCCCCGAAATAGGGTGTCTTGTAGAATGAGTTGAAACGGCGTGCGAAACGACGGGTCAGCTCAAGGTGCTGTTCCTGGTCTTTTCCTACAGGCACGAGGTCAGCATGGTGTATGAGGATGTCGACAGCCATGAGCGTGGGATAAGTCAGGAGTCCGGCGTTGACACGCTGGTTGGTCTGGTTGCCGATTATCTGCTTCTCGATCCCCTCGTCGTCGTCTGCGCTCTCTCCCTCGCCGGCGGCGGGAGAGGAAATGCCGAGAGCCTTGCGGGCTTTGTCTTTGAACGAGGCGGTGCGCATCAGCTCGCCGATACCCACATGCATGTTCATGAGCAGATACATCTCGGCTATCTCCGGCACGTCGCTCTGTACGTATATCGTGTTTTTGTCAGGGTCGAGACCGGCTGCGAGATATTCGGCGAGAATCTGTTTCACATTCTCATGCAGCATCTTGGGATCCGGATGCGTGGTCAGTGCGTGAAGATCGGCCACGAAGTAGCGGCAGTCATAGTCATCCTGCATCCTGACGAATTTGCTGAGTGCGCCATAGTAGTTGCCGAGGTGAAGGTTTCCGGTGGCGCGTATTCCGCTGAGTACTATCTTTTTGCCGTCGCGTCCGCGTGCGGCGCGGGGTGTGGTGTTTTCGTTCATGTCGATGAGTGCATTGCTGGGTGGAACGTGTCACCGTGCGGCCAGACTCCACAGTCAGTTGTGAAAAGGATGTGCGGCGTGCACGGTCAAAGTACAAAATTAATAAAAAATCCGCAGTTTTCAGCATATTTTAGTGAATATGTGCTGAAATCTGATTATTATAGGCATTTTGTGCAATCAGATCTCGGTTATTCGAGAATTTTTATTAATTTTATCCCAGTTTGACTAACATTTCATGCTATGAAAAGGTTTCATTATCTGTTGACTCTTGCGGCTGCAGTGCTTTTGCCTGCTTTTTCTTATGCGCAGGAATTCCCGTATAAAGGGCTGAATTACCTGTTGGAGGATGGCGTTGTCTGTGTCGGTTACAATAGTGATGTCGAGGGAGATATTGTCATTCCGGAGTCGGTTCTGTTCGATGGGGTGCCTTATACCGTATCCGGCATCGGAGACGGGGCGTTCAACAGGTCGGCGGTGTCATCAGTGGTGATTCCTAATACCGTGACTTTTATCGGGGAGCAGGCTTTCGGGGGTTGCTATAACATGACATATGTCGCTATTCCTGAATCTGTCAGGACGATTTCCGACTACGCTTTCGATTCTGCCGGTCTGGTTTCAGTTACTATACCCGGCTCGGTCGAGACTCTCGGATGCGGGGCGTTTCAGGGAAACGGAAATCTTGTAGAGGTTGTCGTTGGTGAAGGGGTGAAGGTCATTCCCGACAATTTATTTGCCAATTGCTGGAGTCTGGCAGACGTGACGCTTCCGGCTTCTCTGAAACGCATCGGTGCCGGTGCGTTCCAGTTCGCTTCTCTAAGTCGTCTGTCGGTGCCGCCGTCTGTGGAATATCTCGGGAGCGATGCGTTCGCTTACAATAACTATATCACCATGGATGAACTCGTGATCGAGGATTCCGATATTCCGCTTGAGTTGGATGGTGATCCTTTCTATATGGTCCCTGTCAGAAGTCTGTATATAGGTCGCGATCTTTCGCGCGCACTATCTTTCGACTGTTTCGCACTCGAAGAAGCTGCCACCGGCGGAGGGTGCACCCGTCTTGACGGACTTAACTGGTGTTGCTACGCGCTTCAGAGAGTTGCTCTTCATGAGGGGCTGAAGACGATAGGAGAGGGGGCGATTACCCTCTGTGACCAGCTTGTTGAACTGACGATACCTTCAACAGTGACACTTATCGAGAAGGGCGCGCTGACCTCGCTTTACGGTCTCAGGAGTCTGACTTTCGCCGACGGTGGTGAGAATCTTGAATTCGGCGAGAATGTATTGTCATCGACCGATCCCGAAATAGTGTACAACGGCAGGGAGTGGACCGGCGATATGTCGTATTTTGGATACGGATCTATCAGGGAGCTTACTCTGGCCGGCGGCTGTCGTACGGCTAAAAACTGGATGCAGAGGTCGGCTCTTGAGAAAGTCGTTCTCGGCAAAGGGGTGGAGTGTATAGAGGACAAGGCGTTCCAGCAATGTGAGGCTCTTGTATCTGTGGCCATGCCTTCTACTATAGATTATATCGGCGCTGATGCGTTCAGTTACTGTCCGAACCTCTCGGATATCATTTTGCCCGACGGAGTGAGATATATCGGTGACAACGCTTTCAACGGCTGTCCGATCACATCGGTCAATCTGACCGAGGGCCTTGAATATCTTGGTGGCTGGTCGTTTGCCGGCACGAGACTTCGTGATGTCACGATTCCCGACGGACTGGAGCAGATACAGTGGTGTGCGTTTCTGGACTGCAAGGAGATGACTGATGTGACCGTAGGCAAGGATGTGACATTTATCGATACCAATGCTTTCGGTGGCATGGAGGCGATTGAGAATTTCATACTTGCCGACAGTGACGTCTCGCTCTCTCTGAGCGGCATGGGGGTGTTCGGCGGATCGCCAATAAAGAACCTCATGCTTGGCCGTCAGGTGCATGGCAGCTGGTTCCTTCAGTCAGGACTGGAAACCATCGGCTTCAGTGGCGGATGCCGCACTGTCGCCGGTTTCGATCAGGCGCAGATGCTCAAGAAAATATACTTCGCTCCCGAGGTGGAAGCCATATCCGGAAAGGCCTTCTCCGGAAGCGTTCGCATAACCGATGTGATTTGCGGTGGAGAAGCGCCTCCCGCTCTTGATGAAACCGCTTTTATCGATTATGTGTATAAAAACGCCATGCTCGATGTCCCCGAAGGTTACGAGGAGACTTATCATATTACTGACGGTTGGTGTCGTTTTGCGATGATTAACGGAAGTTATGCCTCTGTTGGGGCTATTGATGAGTACAATCCCCACAACGTGTTTACCGTGTCAGGTATTCTTGTGGGAAAAGGCATGACTGCCGATGAAATTCGCAGGCTCTCTCCTGGTGTCTATATGGTAGACGGCTGTAAGGTGCGCATACGTTGAACGAGACAATCGGGCTACTGAGAGTCGAGTCTCGTTCTAAAGACAAATGGCTTCCGTGTCGCCGACACGGAAGCCATTAATAGTGTAAATGGAAGTTAGTGGATTTTAGTTCAGTTCGAGGGGAGTGTATTCGAGACCGAATGCGTCGGCAACTGCCTTGAATGTGATCTTGCCGTCTACGACGTTCACACCGTTGGCCAGACCTGCGTCGCGCTTGCATGCCTCAACCCATCCGAGGTCGGCGAGGCGAAGTGCGTAAGGCATTGTAGCGTTGGTCAGAGCGAGTGTCGAGGTGTAAGGCACGGCACCCGGGATGTTGGCTACAGCATACTGCACAACTCCGTCAACCACATATGTGGGTTCGGAGTGCGTGGTGGGATGTGTTGTCTCGAAGCATCCGCCCTGATCGACAGCGACATCGACCATAACCGAGCCTGGACGCATCATCTTGACCATGTCGGCTGTGACGAGGTGCGGTGCTTTTGCGCCGGGCACAAGCACCGAGCCTACAACGAGGTCGGTGGTCGGAAGCTCCTGCTCGATGTTGTGGCGTGACGAATAGAGGGTCTTGACGTTCTTTGGCATAACTTCAGCACAGTGGCGGAGCACATTGAGGTTGACGTCGGTGATGGTCACATCGGCACCGAGACCGGCGGCCATCAGTGCGGCGTTACGGCCTACTACTCCGGCACCGAGAACCAGCACTTTCGCCGGCTTGACACCGGGAACTCCGCCCATGAGGACTCCGCGTCCACCCTGCGGTTTCTCGAGGAAGCGAGCACCTTCCTGAATCGACATGCGGCCTGCCACCTCACTCATGGGGATAAGGAGAGGAAGACGGTTGTCGCGGTCGGTCACAGTCTCGTATGCTATACATGTGGCTCCGCTCTCGACCATGGCTTCGGTGAGAGCACGGTCAGATGCGAAGTGGAAGTATGTGAAAAGGAGCTGTCCCTTGCGGATAAGTTTGTATTCAGGGGCAATCGGTTCCTTGACTTTGATGATCATGTCGGCAGTAGCGTATACATCTTCTATAGTGGGAAGAATTGTCGCGCCTGCGGCGGCGTATTCATTGTCAGAAAAACCGCTTCCTTCGCCGGCAGTGTGCTGCACGAAGAGTGTGTGGCCGTGGGCTACAAGTTCCTTGACGCCTGCGGGTGTGGCGCCGACGCGGTTTTCGTTGTTCTTGATCTCTTTTGGAATTCCGATTTTCATAATGTGATGTATTAGATTTTGATTGGTTCGATGTGGAAAGCCGCTTCCGGTGTCTCGGAGGACTTTGTTGTCGGTTTTCGCGCCAAATTTACAACATTAGTGCGGATCCGCAAACGGATACCAATATGTTTTTCAACATAAAAATGCAAAAAATGTCACCCGGGCAAAGAATGCCACCTGTCTGTTTTCTATGTCATATGGTTTTTTTTTGCTATTTTTGCAGTCAAATTATCAATCTTCATAATAATGAACGAACTGGCAACCAAATACAATCCTCTGGATGTAGAGGACAAATGGTACGCGTACTGGATGGAGCATGATCTGTTCCACTCAGTTCCCGACGACAGGGAACCCTACACGATAGTGATTCCTCCTCCCAATGTGACAGGTGTGCTGCACATGGGGCATATGCTCAACAATACTATTCAGGACATACTTGTGCGCAGAGCGCGTATGACTGGCAAGAACGCATGCTGGGTGCCCGGAACCGATCATGCCGCGATCTCTACCGAGGCCAAGGTCGTGGCCAAACTCGCTGCCGAAGGCATCGAGAAGCACTCGCTGTCGCGCGAGGACTTCCTGCGTCATGCGTGGGACTGGACCGACAAGTACGGCGGTATAATTCTCAAGCAGCTCCGCAAGCTCGGAGCGTCGTGCGATTGGGCGCGCACTGCGTTCACCATGGACGAGACTCGGTCGAAAAGCGTGATCCGTGTTTTCTGCGATCTTTATGATAAAGGATTGATCTACCGGGGTGTGCGCATGGTCAACTGGGATCCTCAGGCCCTGACAGCGCTTTCCGACGAGGAGGTGATCTACAAGGAGGAGCAGAGCAAGCTCTATCATCTCCGCTATAAAGTGGAGGGTGACGACCGGTATATAGTTGTCGCAACAACGCGTCCGGAGACGATTCTCGGTGATACTGCTGTCTGTGTCAATCCTGATGACGAGCGTTACACGTGGCTCAAAGGGAAGAAAGTGATAGTGCCCCTTGTGGGTCGTGCGGTGCCGATAATCATGGACAGCTATGTGGAGATGGAGTTCGGTACCGGATGTCTGAAAGTGACTCCCGCCCACGATGTCAATGACTACATGCTCGGCGACAAGTATGATCTGCCGTCGATCGATATTTTCAATGACAACGGTACGATCTCGGAGGCCGGTGGCATGTACATCGGCATGGATCGTTTCGAAGTGCGCCGAAAGATAATGGAAGATCTCGAGGCCGCCGGACTTGTGGAGAAGGTCGAGGACTATGTCAACAAGGTCGGACATTCCGAGCGTACTGATGCAGTGATCGAGCCGAAGCTGTCGATGCAGTGGTTCGTTAAGATGGAATCGCTCGCAAAGCCGGCGCTCAAGGCTGTAGAGGATGATGACATAGCTTTTGTGCCCGCTAAATTCAAGAATACCTACCGTCACTGGATGTCTAACATCAAGGACTGGTGTATCTCGCGCCAGCTGTGGTGGGGGCACCGCATTCCGGCCTATCATCTGCCAGGAGGCGGCTATGTCGTAGCCGAATCTGACGAAGAGGCTCTTGTCAAGGCAATCGAGAAAACCGGAGACCAGGCTCTCACTCTCGATGATCTGCAGCGCGATCCGGACTGTCTCGACACCTGGTTCTCCTCATGGCTCTGGCCGATATCGCTTTTCAACGGCATTCTTGATCCTGGCAACGAGGAGTTCAGATATTATTATCCGACATCAGATCTCGTGACCGGTCCCGATATCATATTCTTTTGGGTGGCGCGCATGATCATGGCCGGATATGAGTTTGTCGGCGACAAGCCGTTCGGAAATGTCTATTTCACCGGCATAGTCCGCGACAAGATCGGTCGCAAGATGTCTAAGTCTCTCGGCAACTCGCCCGATCCGCTCGATCTTATCGAGAAGTTCGGAGCCGACGGTGTGCGCATGGGTATAATGCTTGCCGCACCGGCCGGACATGACATAATGTATGATG
This sequence comes from Muribaculaceae bacterium, assembly GCA_009775355.1. Classification (GTDB taxonomy): domain Bacteria; phylum Bacteroidota; class Bacteroidia; order Bacteroidales; family Muribaculaceae; genus Lepagella. The sequence goes on along the minus strand of VSPN01000001.1, from coordinate 108,853 downwards.
ACTCGCTCTGCGAACAGGGGCGTAATTTCTGCAACAAGATATGGAATTCCTTCCGTCTGATCAAAGGATGGGAGGTGGCAGACGACGCTCAGCCTGAAAGTTCCCGTCTGGCTGTAGAATGGTTTGACGCCCGCCTCAACGCGACAATGGCCGAAATGGCCGATCTCATGGGCAAGTTCCGTATCTCGGAAGCACTCATGGCTCTCTACCGCCTTTTCTGGGACGAGTTCTCGTCGTGGTATCTTGAGGTTGTCAAGCCTGCATACGGCCAGCCTGTCGACAAGACTACTTATAATGAGACTATACGGTTCTTCGACATGCTTCTGCGCCTTCTCCATCCTTTCATGCCCTTCATTACTGAAGAACTCTGGCAGCATCTTGCCGAGCGTAAGAAGGGGGAGAGCGTGATGTATGCACAGTTGCCTGAGCCCAGGGATGCCGATGCCCGGCTGATTTCAGATTTCGAGCATCTCAAGGAGGTTGTGGCCGGTATCCGCACGGTGCGCAAACAGAAGCAGATTCCACAGCGCGACGCGCTTGAACTTGACGTGCAGTCGCGTCACGACAGCAGACTCGATCCGGTCATTGTCAAGATGGGCAATATAAGTTCCATCGTGGTAGTAGAGGATAAAAACCCTGCGGCGGCGGCATTTATAGTCGGCAAGGCTGAGTACTCGATTCCTCTCGCCGACAAAGTCAATGTAGAGGAAGAGGTGGCCAAGCTCAACAAGGATCTCGAATACTATACGCGATTCCTCGCGGGTGTCGAGAAGAAACTTTCAAACGAGAAATTCGTGGCCAACGCCCCGGAGGCTGTCGTGGCCGTAGAGCGGAAGAAAAAGGCTGACGCCGAAGAGAAACTTGCCACAATTAGGGCTTCGCTCGCTGCTCTTACAAAATGATGGTCTGAATATTCCGGCGACACCGGATGACAAAATAGATTCGCGCCTGCATGACATAGGTTCATGCAGGCGCGAAGTGTATGTAGGTGATGTTTACCGGCACCGATGGTCTTTTGCCGGATCTCTTGTCTTGCGGATTACAGACCGAGCATCTCGTTCTGCGCGGCAAGATCCTCGAGATAACGCGTGCGGTCTTCCTCGATCATCCGGTCGAACTCGCGTGCGTAGTCGGCAATGACCTCGGTCGGTCTGTGCCAGCGGGAAGGAAAGCGGGCCGATATCCATTTACGTTCCAGCTCCGGATAATTCTCCATGGCCTCGCTGAATATTCTCTCCATCGCTTCTATCGACTCCGCCTCCATGGCGCGGCGCAGATACGTGCGGGTCATCGGGAGACCTGCGATGTCGACCCATTCGTCAGGACGTGCCAAGTCTACTCCCGTCTGGAATCCGCCATTCTCCATTCGGGTGGAAAGATACTTGTAAATGGCGAGTTCGTATAGGTGTCGAGCCCTTTCAAGAGATGCCCGCGTGAATTTCATGCCCCTGTAGCGCAGATACCGGTCATCGTCGGCCGGACGTCCGAGAAGTGTTTCGATGACTTCCGAAGCCGAAAGCATCTTGTCGACAGTAAGTGGGTTGAGCACGTCGAACACTATTCGGTCATGCATCGGGAGGCGGCGTTTGAGCCGGCGGTCGCGTGTCGGCCATTTCTGTTCGTCGCGCATGAGCCCGCAACTGCGGAGCATCACTCCGGGCACAACGACTGTGGCACCCTTCTCGTCGCCGAACAGATAGGAGAACGGAAACTGCGACGAGTCGGGATGGGTCTTGTGCTGTCCCATCAGCAGGGAGAATGCCCCGATCTTTGCGCCGAGCATCAGATAGGAGGCGGAACTTGTCTTGACTCCGCGTTCGAGTATGCCCCAGTGCACCGGCCCGAGCTTGTACATGTGGTTGCTCTGGTTCGTGCCGCTTCCGGCATTCATAAATGATGTCTGGCATCCGATCAGCAGCGACGATTTGTGCATGCTCACTGTGTAAGGCCCGGCAAACATGGCGCAGGCCTCGCCGTTTTCAAGCGAGCAGTTGGCGAAGAAGAGAGAATCATGTGCTGAGAAGCCTTTCTCAAGAGAGGCTCCTTGTCCGATGTAGCAGTTTCTGATTATGGCACCTGAATCGGCCCTGCCGTCCTCGATGATGAAATTCTCGGCATCGACGCCGTTGCCGACAAAGGCCAGACAGCGTCCGGGAGCAGCATTGTTGATGATCATGCCGTTGCTCAGTCTGCGTGCGCCCGACACCTTGACTTCGTTTCCGACGCATACATTGCGCAGTTCTCCGCAGTTTTCAATGACTGCGCCGTCGCCGATTACATGTCGCGGTGTCAGCCGGTCCACATGTTCTTCTATTATCGGACGTAGATGTCTCTCATTCCATCGTGGTTCGCGCGCCATTAGCAGGGCGGTCTGAGCCGATAGACCCGGATAGATCGTTACCGCGCGCGACCCGGTCTCGTCGAGCACATCGACTTCTGTGCCGACACCGCACTGAGCCTCAGCTTCGAATTCTATCAGGGAGACATCGGTGATGCGGGCGTTTCTGCCCACAATGCAGTTCTTGATATGGATGCCGATGCCGCGTATGCATGCATAGTCTCCGACCACACTGTTTTCTATTCTTGCGTCGGCTATCACAGACCCGAGTTCCTTGCGGACTATGCCCAGAGAGACGGCGCCTGCGAACTCCACATTACGCACCGAGTCGAGATCGGTGGCGTCGCACAGACGCACCGAACTCCAGTCGAGCGAACGGCAGCCGTTGCTTTCAAGCTTGCGTCTTTCCCACCATTCGAGCGGGCGGCGGCGGAGACTTGTCTCGGCCGTTATGTCATGTGTGAGGTTGCTCATGTCTCTGATATGTCGTCGTATTTCTGATATAAGAAGTCGTTGTACGGAAATCTTGCCGTATGTATCTCTTTCGCTTTTTGATAAAGCAGTTCTTTAAGCTCTTCGATGTTGATGCGCTCCTTGGCCGATATAAAGACACAGTTGTTATCCATGCGGCTCATCCATGTGCTTCTGAAATCCTCGAGAGGTATGTTCTCGCGTCTGACGGAGGTCAGGTCGTCGGGATCTTTCGGTGTGTAGGTGAAAGCGTCGATCTTGTTGAATACCATGATCATGGGCTTTTCAGCCGATTCACACACATCGGCCAGCGTCTTGTTGACCACTTCGATCTGCTCCTCGAAATTGGGATGGCTAACATCGACCACGTGCACCAGCACGTCGGCCTCGCGGACCTCGTCGAGCGTCGACTTGAACGAGTCGACAAGGTGCGAGGGCAGCTTGCGGATAAAGCCTACAGTGTCTGAAAGCAGGAAAGGAAGGTTTTCGATCACGACCTTTCTCACTGTTGTGTCGAGAGTGGCAAACAGTTTGTTCTCAGCAAACACGTCACTTTTGCTCAGAAGATTCATCAGTGTTGACTTGCCGACATTGGTGTAGCCTACAAGTGCCACACGGGGCATCTTCCCGCGGTTCTTGCGCTGCACGGTTTTCTGTCGGTCGATGGCCGACAGTTCCTCCTTGAGACGCGATATCTTGTCAAGGATTATGCGTCGGTCGGTCTCGATCTGCGTCTCGCCGGGACCGCGCATTCCGATTCCTCCGCGCTGGCGTTCGAGGTGAGTCCACATGCGGGTCAGACGAGGAAGAAGATACTGGTACTGCGCGAGTTCGACCTGTGTGCGGGCGGTTGCTGTCTGAGCGCGTTTGGCGAAGATATCGAGAATGAGGCTGGTGCGGTCGAGTATCTTGACCTTAAGCTCTTTCTCTATGTTGGCCACCTGTTTGGACGAAAGTTCGTCGTCGAATATGACCAGACCGATCTCGTTCTCTTCCACATATTCGCGGATTTCCTCCAGTTTGCCGGTTCCCACATATGTGCGGGGATTCGGATAGTCAAGTTTCTGGGTGAAACGGGCCACGGGTTCCGCACCGGCAGTCTCGGCCAGAAACGCGAGTTCATCGAGATACTCGGCGGTCTTGCTTTCATTCTGGGCGCGTGTGGCGAGTCCGACAAGCACGGTCTTTTCGTTTTGCTCTTTATTGATGATGTTGTCCTCTATCATAACCTGGGATGTTGGCTGCCTCATGCCGGGCAGACTGGTCGGCTTAAACATGAAATGGGAACGCATGCGCCCCCATCTCATAGAACAATCCGTGAAGGATTTATTTCTTGACCTTGTTGTAACGGGCGTTCAGCCCCTCCACTACTTCATCGGTGATGTCAAGTTCGGGATTTATGTAAAGAGTTGCGGCCTTGAAGAGTATTGCGTCGTAACCTCTTGTCTTGTTGTAAGATTCGACAAATGCGTTGATAGAGTCGTTGATCGTCTTCTGAGCCTGTTCGGCAGCCTGGGCTATGTTGTTCTGAAGATTCTGCATGCTGCGCTGTGCCTCGTTCTGCATGTTGGCCATCTTCTGTTCGTCCTGTTTGTAGGAGGCTTCGGAAAGATAGCCGTTGTTCTGCATCTTGTTCTGAACGGTATTGGCGAAGCTCTGGATCTTGTTTTGGTGCTGCTTCATCTGGCTCTCGGCATTGGTCTGCATACGGAGCATCTCTTCGTTGTAGTCTTTGGCTAGATTGTAGCGGCTGAGCACGCTGTCAAGATCTACATACCGGTAGTTGGGGAGTATGGCTGCCGGCTTTTCAGTCTTTGCCTTTGCAGGAGCAGCCTTTGACGGCTTCTTGTCATCGCCGCACGATACAGCTCCGATGCAAAGCAGTGCCGAGACGGCCACACTGGCGAGTGTGATGTAAGTTTTTTTCATTTTATGAGGTTAAGTTTTGTTCATTCTCTTGCTGGCGGGCGCGTGATGCCGGCAGCCGTGGCGGGAATCTCCTTTGCGTCCGGCGAAGCAAAAGCAAAGCAAAAGTAATGATATTCCCAATAATAACGTAATGAGAAGCGTTAATTTCACTTTTTTTAATGTTTGTGTTCGTCCGGGCGACTATACCCGAGGGTTTTGAACGCAAATTTAATTAAAAAATCGCAAATGTAGGCGTAATATGCGAATATTTTGCTAACTTTGGAAAAATTCGGTGTGTGGGATGAGACGTCGTTCCCGCCCGACATCGCACTCGCTGGCTTTGGCCGGCAGATTGCGGTTGTTGCTAATGTATTATCAAACAGAATATTGATTATGGAAGTAAAAGACCTTAAACCGGAATTGATCTGGAAATGCTTCGATGAAGTGACTAAAATTCCACGTCCCTCCTGCCATGAGGAACAGATTCGTGAGTTTCTCCTTAAATTTGCCGCTGATCACGGTGTGGAGGCAAAAACCGACAAGGTGGGCAATGTCGTCATGCGTCGCCCGGCGACTCCAGGATATGAGAATGCCCCGGTTGTGGTCCTGCAGGGACACATGGATATGGTGGCAGAGAAAAATGGCGACAGCACACATGATTTCATGAAGGATCCGATCGAGACTTATATCGACGGCGACTGGGTGAAGGCCCGCGGCACGACTCTCGGTGCCGACAACGGAATCGGTGTGGCTGCGGCTATGGCCGCCATGATCGATCCTGATCTCGTCCACGGTCCGCTCGAGGCTCTCTTCACTGTCAATGAGGAGATAGGTCTCGAAGGCGCGCAGAATCTCGGCAAGGACATGATCACAGGCTCTATCCTGATCAATATGGATTCTGAAGACGACGGCGAGATTTTTGTCGGTTGCGCCGGCGGCATCGACACTACAGCCGACTTCACTTACCAGCGCAGTTTCACTCCTGAGAATTTCGAGTATATGCGTGTGGCTGTATCCGGTCTTCTCGGCGGACATTCTGGTTCCGACATCAATCTCGGACGTGCCAACGCCAACAAGATCATCGCGCGTTTCATATGGGAATGCTCGCAGAGATGGGACATCACGGTCTGCGAGATCGAAGGCGGCAATCTGCGCAACGCTATCCCTCGTGAGGCTCATGCGGTGTTCGGCGTCCACAGTGACCATCACGAGGAGCTCAAGCGTCATCTCAAGAAATATACTGAAGAGATACTTAAGGAATATGAGGGCTTGGAGCCCTCGATGGATCTGCGCATAGATTCGTGCGCGCGTCCCGAATACTGCATCGACTCAGAGACTTCCATCAGACTTGTCCGTGCTGTTTACTCAGCTCCTCACGGAGTGTATTCCATGAGCCGCGATCTTGAGGGGCTTGTCGAGACATCGACCAATCTTGCCGCAGTCAAGATGCTCGACGGCAACATCGTGCGCATCACCACATCGCAGCGGTCTTCTGTCGAAAGTCGCAAGAACGATATCGCAGGTCAGGTGGAGGCCCACTTCCAGCTTGCCGGAGCAAAGGTGTGTCACAGTGACGGCTATCCCGGATGGGCTCCCGACATGAAGTCTCCCATCATGAAGATCTCTGCCGACGCCTACGAGGAACTTTTCGGAGTGCGTCCGGCAATCAAGGCCATACATGCCGGTCTTGAGTGCGGACTCTTCCTGACCAAGCATCCCGGTCTTGATATGGTCAGCTTCGGCCCGACCATGACAGGAGTGCATTCTCCTGACGAAAAGCTGCTCATTCCAACTGTTGAAAAATTCTGGAAACATCTGGCTCTCGTACTTGAAAAAGTTGCGAAGTCATGAGGTTTGCCGCTACACTTCTCCTGCCCGCATTGCTGTGGGCAGGAGCTGCGTGCGGTAAAGCTGACAATTCTCAGGCTTCTTCAGTGGCCGGACAGGTTTGCCGCGATTCTGTGGCGGCCGATAGTCTGCGGGTGGCCGGTTTCCCGCTGGATTCCGTGCCTGCGGCTGATGCCGCCGACCGTTACTCCCGTCTCACCGACGAGGATTTCCGGACTGTTGCCGAGGAGCTCGGTGTGGAGATCGCCGCCATAAAGGCTGTCGTGCTCATTGAGGCCGGCAAGCAGATGAAGGGCTTCTATGCGCCCGGCGTGCCTGTGGTCAACTTCGATGGCTCCATGTACAGAGCCCATGCCTCTAAGGCAAAAAACAAAAAGGGAGACAAAAACGCAAAAATTCCGGCCGGTCTCAAGGGTTATGCGCTTCGCGAATGGACACAGCTTGTCAATGCCCGCCGCAAGAATTCCGACGGTGCCAATATGGGCACATTCTGGGGAATGTTTCAGATCGGAGGTTTCAATTACAAACTCTGCGGCTGTTCGGATGTTGATGAATTTGTGAGAGTGATGTCTGAGTCCGAGTTCTCGCAGCTTGAGCTTTTCGCTAAGTTCATTACCAACGCAGGAATGCTTCCGGATCTCCGTAAAAAGAACTGGGCAGGTTTTGCCCGTAAATATAATGGCGCGAGCTATGCGCGGCGAGGATACCACACACGCATGGCGGCCGCATATAAAAAATTCAAGGCGCAGGAATGACCTTCAGGCCATAACGGGGCTGATGATGTCATGGCTTAAACCTAAATCAGACAGAATATGAAAATCACAGAACTGAACCCCCGGCTTGTCTGGGAAATTTTCGATGAAATCACAAAAGTGCCACGTCCGACACATCACCTTGACAAGATGAAGACTTTTCTTGTTGACTGGGCTGACAGGCACGGTATTGAAGTGCATACCGACGAAGTCGGAAACGTAATGATGCGCGTGCCCGCCACTCCGGGTCATGAGGACGCTCCTGTCGTAATCCTTCAGGGTCACCAGGACATGGTGGCCGAGAAGACTCCCGACAGCACGCACGACTTCATGAACGACCCGATCGAGACAGTGGTCGACGGCGAGTGGGTGCGTGCGAACGGCACGACCCTCGGTGCCGACAATGGTCTCGGATGCGCCACGGCCATGGCGGCTCTGATTGATCCTGATCTCGTTCACGGTCCGCTGGAGGCTCTCCTCACTGTTGACGAAGAGCAGGGACTCATCGGCGCGAACGGTCTCAAAGAGGGATTTGTGACGGGAGAGATTCTTCTCAATCTTGATTCTGAAGAGATGGGTTCTCTTGTCATAGGTTGCGCCGGCGGCAAGGTCACGATATGTGCGCTGCCTGTGAAGCGCCAGTCCGCACCCGACGGAGTCTCTTTCGAGATTGTGATCGGTGGCCTTAAAGGTGGACACTCAGGCATGGAGATCAATCTCGGGCGTGCCAATGCCAACCAGCAGCTCGCACGTTTCATGTGGGAAGCAGACAGCAGGACTCCTCTTGAACTCGCGGCAATTGACGGCGGCGGTCTCGCCAACGCCATACCCCGCGACGCAAAGGCCATAGTGGTGGTCAGACGCGAGGATGCAGAGGCATTCGCCGCGTTCGCAGCGGAATTCAGCTCGACGCTTCATGCAGAATTTGACGCAGTGGAAAATCCTGATTTCAAATTTATGGTCAGAGAGTGCGCTCCTGTGTCGGAAATTATCGAGACCCAGACGGCACATAACCTTATAGCGGCTCTCTTCGCTTGTCCTGTGGGTGTCCAGTCGATGTCGGCGGCGATTCCCGGTCTCGTGGAGACATCTGACAATCTCGCTTCTATAAAGATGCTGAAGGACGATACGGTCGAGATTACGATCCATCAGCGGTCATCGGTCGATTCTCGTCGCGACGAGATTGCCGACCGCGTATCAGCACTTTTCGGAATGATCGGTGCGGATGTCAGATTCGACGATGCGTATGTCGGGTGGGAGCCTGACCCGGCTTCGCCGGTGCTTAAGGTAGCCGAGGAAAGCTATCGCCTTTTATTCGGTAAAGATCCCAAGGTCGAGGCACTCCATGCCGGTCTCGAATGCGGTCTTTTCCTTGAAAAGATGCCGCGCCTCGACATGGTTAGCTTCGGACCGACTCTGAAAGATATCCATTCTCCAGGAGAGAAAGCCAATATACGTTCGGTAGGGGAGTTCTACCGGCTTCTGACGGAAATGCTCCGACGTCTTGCAGAGATGAAGAAATGATCATAAACACCTTAAATTTCGCGAATCGCGAGACTCATAGGTTCGTCTGCCGGTAGGTAGACGAACTTTTTTTATTGCCGGAGGTTATACATATGTGGCCGGAGTTCCGTCCGCAGTCATAATAATATTCACATGCTCGGCTTTTTATCAATAGGAGTGTTCATAGACGGCGGCTATTACGCTAAGATCAACCGCGCCCTCAAGGCTCGCGACAGATCCATTATAAGGGTCAGTTCTCTGTTCGAGTATATCACATCTGAACTGGCCATGCAGGAGGGATTAGACATATCGGATTGCCAGATAACGGAGGCTCACTATTTCAGAGGCCGGTTTCGTGTCAAGGAGGCATATGACAAGCATCTGCTGTATAACGAACGCAAGTTCGAGGATACATTGATAGAGAATGACGTGGTATTCCACTACAAACACCTAAGGGAGGTTGAGCGTGACGGTCAGACAGAGGTTCTTGAAAAGGGAGTTGACGTATGGTTCGCTCTTGAAGCCTACGAACTCGCCACATTCAGGAAATTCGACTATGTCGTGCTGATAACTGGCGATGCAGACCATCAGATGCTTGTCCGAAAACTCAAAGCCCTGAAAATAAAGACTGTGTTGCTTACCTGGAATATCACCGACGTCGACAATACTTCGCAGATGCTGCGCGACGAGGTGGGGCAACACTGGGAATTATCATTGATTGTAGACAACAATCCTCAGTTGCGCAAGATGCTGCTCTATAAGTTGCGTGAGCCGGCAGTAAATCCTCTGGGTGACAATTTCTGATTTTGAACCAGTGAGCCGGGTTCCTTTATTTCCATGAAGACATTAATATATCAATCAAGATATTAATTAAATAATCGCGACTATGAAAATTACAATCACTATGATATCAAAGGGTGTTATGACGCTTCTTCTGGTGTTGGCAATGGTGTCGTGCGGCTCCAGAATTCCAGATCCGTCGGCAGTGTCAGTTAAAATTGACGGAGGCCAGACTCTTTCTGAAGCCGATTACACCTCGATGATCGACTACTGCGGCAAGTATGCGGCCGAGGCTCAGAAATACTTTGACATAATCAATGCACAGCCCAGCGACTCCACAGCCGCTGCTGTCAAGGCCACTGGTGATCTGGCAGACCTCTATGCGCGCTACACTTATCTTGACCAGTTCAGAAATACGCTGTCTCAGACCGATGTGTCTGCTATGGGCGCAGGGAATGAAAAGAAAGTGAACGAATATGCGAGATATCAGGCTTTTCCATTACCGGTAGGGGAGGGTGCCGATCTGCGTGATCCGGCTGTAGTCGGCATGATTCAAAATATGCCGTTGACCGATACTGCACAGGAGATTTCCACAGGCGACGGCGAGGCTGTCGATATCGATGTGAAATAATGGGAATACACAAAACAAACCACTGACTTGCAGGGAGCCGCTGACGCCGGCTCTTTTTTTTGTGCTTTTTTTTGCCGTAAGTTAAAGGCTCGTTTGGTTAATTGACGCTTTTTATGTACTTTTGCGGAAAAATTAACGTTAACAGTTTAATGCGACATATGCCTCATGGGGTGCCGATGTTGGAATCTTACTGCTAACTTATTGGTAATTTTATCATTATTGTGTGAAAGCCCAAGCCTCCATGAGCGCTTGAAAAGTCGCGGCCAACAACTCTAACATAATTTATATGTGCGGAATAGTAGGATACCTCGGAGAGGGGAATGTCTATGATATTCTTATCAAAGGCCTTCATCGTCTCGAATACCGGGGATATGACAGTGCCGGTGTTGCCCTCGTGGGTAAAGATGGCAGAATCAATATTTTCAAGACCAAAGGTAGGGTCAGCAACCTTGAGGCGTTCTGCGCTGACAAGAATCTCGATTCAAGCGTCGGCATAGCCCATACTCGCTGGGCGACACATGGAGAACCTTCCGATACGAATGCTCACCCGCATTTTAGTGAAGACGGCAACATCGCCATTGTGCATAACGGAACAATCGAGAATTACAAGGTTCTCAAGGACGCGCTCGAACAGCACGGGTGTACATTTCACTCTGAGACTGATACAGAAGTTCTGGCACAGCTGATCGAATATATCCGCCTGACGAATAAATGCTCGCTTCTTTCCGCTGTGCGTCAGGCTCTGAAACAGGTTGTCGGCGCATATGCCATAGCAGTTCTCGAAAAAGACAACCCCGACACGATCATCGCGGCGCGTCAGAGCAGTCCGCTTGTGATCGGAATCGGGGATGGTGAGTTCTTCCTTGCATCAGATGCAACTCCTTTTGTGGAGTACACTAAAGAATGCGTCTATCTCAAAGATGGCGAGATCGCTGAGATCCGCCGCGGAGAGTCTCTCAAGATTACCAATCTCGACAATGTCGAGGCTGAGATTGATGTCACTACGCTCAAGATGTCGATATCCCAGCTCGAGAAGGGCGGATATCCGCACTTCATGCTCAAGGAGATTTTCGAGCAGCCCGACACCCTGCGCGACTGCATCAGAGGCAGGGTGGTCGACCGTGGCAGCCGTATCATAATCAACGGTATCAACGACCATAAGGATAAATTTCTCGGGGCAAAGCGCATAGTGATTGTCGCTTGCGGCACATCATGGCACGCCGGTCTGCTTGGAAAATATCTGCTTCAGGACATGTGTCGCATACCTATCGTCGTGGAATATGCATCGGAATTCAGATACTCCAACCCCGTGATCGATAAAGATGACGTCGTCATAGCCATATCCCAGAGCGGGGAGACCGCAGACACGCTTGCTGCCATACAGATAGCCAAGAAAGCGGGAGCATTTGTCTTCGGCATAAGTAATGTTGTAGGGAGCTCAATTCCCCGCGAGACTTATGCCGGGTGCTACATACATGTTGGTCCCGAGATCGGTGTCGCCTCCACAAAGGCATTCACCGGACAGGTGATGGTGCTTACGCTCATTTCGCTTGCCATAGCGCAACTTAGAGGCACATTGACTCAGGATGAGATAGAACAGGTGGGCAAAGCGGTTCTGAAGATTCCCACATACGTGCAACGTGTGCTTGAACTCGCCGACAGAATCGAGCGGCTATCGCTTATTTTCACATATGCCCGCAATTTCCTTTATCTCGGCCGGGGCTACAGCTACCCTGTGGCGTTGGAAGGAGCGCTTAAACTCAAGGAGATCTCATATATCCATGCCGAGGGCTATCCGGCTGCCGAGATGAAGCATGGTCCTATTGCGCTTATCGATCAGGAGATGCCTACCGTCATCATCGCACCCAAGGATCATCTATATGAGAAGATCGTCAGCAATGTCCAGCAGGTAAAGGCGAGAGGCGGCAACATCCTGGCTATTGTCACTGAAGGCGACACTGTCATCAGCAACATAGCCGACCATGTGCTCGAGGTGCCGGAGATGCCCGAATGCCTGACCCCGATCATAACATCAGTTCCGCTTCAGCTCCTTTCATACTATATCGCCATCAATAAAGGAAAAGATGTCGATATGCCTCGAAATCTCGCTAAATCGGTCACTGTCGAGTGATTAGAGTAAACCGATAAAGTAGTCGTCTCAAAAAAACAAGAAAAAATAACGATTTTTTGCAAAAATAGTTTGCATACATCAGAAAATTGTTATACCTTTGCACTCGAAATTCGCTGACACACTCAACGCGGCGAGTTTCAAACGCCTCTTTAGCTCAGTTGGCCAGAGCACGTGATTTGTAATCTCGGGGTCGTTGGTTCGAATCCGACAAGAGGCTCCCCCAAGGGTGGATACCAGAGTGGCCAAATGGGGCAGACTGTAAATCTGCTGGCTTATGCCTACGGTGGTTCGAATCCATCTCCACCCACCACTCACGCCGGTGACGGCATTTGCGGAAGTAGCTCAGTTGGTAGAGCATTAGCCTTCCAAGCTAAGGGTCGCGAGTTCGAACCTCGTCTTCCGCTCAAATCTTGCCTATGTAGCTCAGGGGTAGAGCACTTCCTTGGTAAGGAAGAGGTCGCGGGTTCAAATCCCGCCATCGGCTCTAATGGTCTCTCTCCTCGAGAAGACGAGAATTAACAAATACAAAATAATAGCACAAGACTATGGCTAAAGAAAAATTCGAAAGAACCAAACCGCATGTAAACATCGGTACCATCGGTCACGTGGACCACGGTAAGACTACTCTTACTGCTGCCATCACTAAGGTGCTCGCAGAAAAAGGCCTCTCCGAACTCCGTTCATTCGATTCAATCGACAACGCTCCCGAAGAGAAAGAGCGTGGTATTACTATCAACACTGCTCACGTTGAGTATCAGACTGCAAATCGTCACTACGCTCACGTAGACTGCCCTGGACACGCCGACTATGTGAAGAACATGGTTACCGGTGCTGCTCAGATGGACGGTGCTATCATCGTGGTTGCCGCTACTGACGGTCCGATGCCCCAGACTCGCGAGCACATCCTTCTCGCTCGTCAGGTGAACGTTCCCCGTCTTGTTGTTTTCATGAACAAGTGTGACCAGGTTGACGACGAAGAGATGCTCGAGCTCGTTGAGATGGATATGCGTGACCTTCTTTCTCAGTACGAGTATGACGGCGACAACACTCCCGTTATCCGCGGTTCTGCACTCGGTGCTCTCGAAGGCGATCCGAAGTGGGTTGAGAAAGTTCTTGAGCTCATGGATGCTGTTGACAACTGGATTCCCCTTCCTCCCCGTGACGTTGACAAACCCTTCCTTATGCCCGTTGAGGACGTATTCTCGATCACAGGTCGTGGTACAGTTGCAACAGGTCGTATCGAGGCTGGCCGCGTGAAAGTAGGCGACGAGGTTCAGATCCTTGGTCTTGGTGCTGACAAGAAGTCTGTCGTAACCGGTGTCGAGATGTTCCGCAAGATCCTCGACGAGGGTGAGGCTGGTGACAACGTAGGTCTTCTCCTTCGTGGTATCGACAAAGATGAAATCAAGCGTGGTATGGTTATCTGCCACCCCGGACAGGTTAAACCTCACGATCACTTCAAGGCTCAGGTCTACATCCTTAAGAAAGAAGAGGGTGGTCGTCACACTCCGTTCCACAACAAATACCGTCCCCAGTTCTACATCCGTACTCTCGACGTTACAGGTGAGATCTCTCTCCCCGAGGGTGTAGAGATGGTGATGCCCGGCGACAACGTTGAGATCGACGTTAAGCTCATCACTCCGGTTGCTATGGACAACGGTCTCCGTTTCGCTATCCGCGAGGGTGGTCGCACAGTAGGTTCGGGTCAGATCACAGGTGTGATCGAGGACTAATCAGATCCTAAAAAAAAATTATCAAGCGCGGAACTTCGGTTCCGGAGTTCCGCGCCATACACGGGAATAGCTCAGTTGGTAGAGCACTGGTCTCCAAAACCAGGTGTCGAGAGTTCGAGTCTTTCTTCCCGTGCCAATACAGAAGTGAAATGAAATTATTTAAAGATATAAAGGAGTCCTACGACGAACTCGTCTACAAAGTCTCCTGGCCATCTCAGAAAGCTTTGATCAACAGTTCCGTGCTGGTGTTGATAGCTTCCGTCATATTGGCAGTCTTCATTTGGGCTGTAGACAAAGTTTTCTCTTTGCTGATGGAATTAGTGTACAGTATTAATTTTTAAACTTATCTAACGCGGTTTTCAATGGCTGAAGCTGAAGTTAAGAAGGCATGGTACGTTCTGCGTGCCATTTCTGGTAAAGAGGCCAAGGTCAAGGAAATTCTTGATGCAGCCATCAAGAATACAGATCTCGGTCTTTACGTCGAGCAGGTATTGATCCCCACGCAGAAAGTTTACACCATGCGCAATGGCAAGAAAGTGCTGAAGGAGCGCAACCTCTATCCCGGTTATGTTTTTGTTGAGGCAAAACTCACCGGTGAGGTAATATATGAGCTCCGCAACACTACTAATGTCATTGATTTTTTGCGCGGACGCGCCAAGAACAGTGATCCTATGGCTTTGCGCGAGATAGAGGTGAAAAGAATGCTGGGCACTGCCGATGAGATGCGTCAGCCTGTTGCTGACGCGGTCGATGACTATCTCGTAGGCGAACCTGTAAAGGTAACGTTCGGGCCCTTCTCCGGGTTCAGTGGCGTCATCAAGGAGGTCAATTCCGACAGAAAGAAAATCAAGATGGAGGTTAAGATTTTCGGCCGCCCCACTGATTTGGAGCTGGAAAATTCCCAGGTCGAGAGGGTGTGATATCCGGCTGTGTTACGAGCAGGAGATCCGAATTCACGACAACAAACAACTCATTTAACAAAGTAGAACAATGGCAAAAGAAATTGCTGGACAGATCAAATTACAGATTAAGGGCGGTGCTGCAAATCCGTCTCCTCCCGTAGGTCCCGCGCTGGGTTCTAAGGGTATTAATATCATGGAATTTTGCAAGCAATTCAATGCCCGCACCCAGGATAAGGCCGGTAAGGTTCTTCCTGTAGTAATCACATATTACACAGACAAGAGCTTCGACTTTATCGTAAAGACTCCCCCCGTTGCAGTTCAGCTCAAGGAGGTCGCTAAGCTCAAAAGCGGCTCCGCACAGCCTAACCGCAAGAAAGTGGCTGAGATCACCTGGGATCAGGTCAAGACAATTGCTCAGGACAAAATGCCGGATTTGAACTGTTTTACTTTAGACTCAGCGATGCGCATGGTCGCTGGCACTGCGAGGAGCATGGGTATAACCGTCAAAGGGGACTTCCCTGAGAACAATTAAAAATCTTCAGACAAATGGGAAAACTGACAAAAAATCAAAAGTTGGCTTTAGCGAAGATTGAACCCGGGAAGGCATATACTTTGAACGAGGCTACCGTGAAGGTGAAAGAGGCTTCTTTCGAGAAGTTCGATGCATCTTTCGATATTGATGTCCGTCTCGGCGTGGATCCCCGCAAGGCCGACCAGATGGTGCGTGGCGTCGTTTCGCTTCCCCACGGTACAGGCAAGGAGGTCAAAGTGCTCGTGTTGTGCAATGCTGACGCTGAGGCTGCCGCTAAGGAAGCCGGTGCCGACTATGTTGGTCTCGATGAATACATCCAGAAGATCAAAGAGGGTTGGACCGATGTCGATGTCATCATCACCCAGCCTTCTGTAATGGGCAAGCTTGGTCCCCTCGGCCGTATCCTCGGTCCTCGCGGACTCATGCCTAATCCCAAGAGTGGTACTGTGACTATGGATGTCGCTAAGGCTGTCAAAGAAGTAAAGCAGGGTAAGATCGACTTCAAGGTCGACAAAACAGGTATCATCCATGCCTCGATCGGTAAGGTTTCTTTCCCGGCCGAGAAGATGGCTGAGAACGCGAAAGAGTTCATCAACACTCTTATCAAGCTTAAACCCGCCACTTCAAAAGGTACATACATCAGGAGCATTTATCTTTCAAGCACCATGGGCCCCGGCATCAAGGTCGAGCCTAAGTCGGTCGCTGAATAATCTTAATAACGACTAACGAAATGAAAAAGGAAGATAAAGCGATAATCATTGCCAAGATAAGTGAGGAGCTGGCTAACTACAGCTGTGTATATCTGACTCAGACTTCCGGTCTCAATGCCGAGAAGACAAGCAGTCTCCGCCGTGCATGTTTCGGTGCTGACGTCAAAATGCTCTGTGTCAAGAATACACTCCTCCGCAAGGCTTTTGAGGCAAGCGAGACAGATTACTCAGGTCTTTATGATCTTCTCCACGGCGAGACCACATTGCTTCTCAGCAATGTCGGCAACGCTCCGGCTAAGCTCATCAAGAAATTCCGCGACAAGAACGATACGCTCCCCATGCTTAAGGGTGCATTCGTTGAGGAATCGGTCTATATCGGTGAGGAGCAGCTTGAAACCCTCGCCAACATCAAGAGCAAGAACGAACTTATCGCCGATGTTGTGGCTCTGCTGCAGTCGCCTGCTAAGAACGTTATCAGCTCTCTCCAGTCTGGTGCCAACAAGCTTCATGGCATCCTTGAGACTCTCTCCAAAAAAGAAGCATAACCCAAGTTTAAAAATTCAAAAAAACAAATACGAAAATGGCAGATTTGAAAGCATTTGCAGAACAGCTTGTTAACCTTACAGTAAAGGAAGTTAACGAACTCGCTGAGATCCTCAAGACTGAATACGGCATCGAGCCCGCAGCCGCTGCAGTGGCTGTAGCAGCCGGACCCGCAGCAGGCGCTCCCGCTGCCGAGGAGAAAACTAATTTCGACGTAGTTCTTAAGGCAGCCGGCGCAAGCAAGCTCGCTGTTGTGAAGCTCGTTAAGGAGCTCACTGGTCTCGGCCTCAAAGAGGCTAAAGAGCTCGTTGACGGTGCTCCCAACACAATCAAGGAAGGTCTTCCCAAGGCTGAGGCTGAGGGTCTGAAGAAGCAGCTCGAAGAGGCTGGTGCCGAGGTTGAGCTCAAATAAGATACCGACAAATCCACAGATAGGTTAGGAACACTTTTGTGTTCTTAACCTTTTGTGGCATTTACTCTTCTCCTCTTTCTCACGTTTCTTCTCTCTCTCGTCTATCCGTGGCTCCGGGATAACGGAGTTCCCCTGATCCGGGCATGAACATGGCTACTTATTGTCGCCAGTTGTGGAATACCCGTGTGACGGGCAGGTCTGGGAACTTTCCGCTTCCGTAATTTGATGCGTGTCTGTTTCTGGCACTTTTATGTGTCAACGCCTTTCCAGGACGTCGGCATCAGGAGATATTCCGGATCAGAGAATCCGGGTCTTTCTCCGATATGAGCGAAATTGCTAAGCCCATAGAATCTTAAACTACACCAAATGTCAGTAAATTTAACCGAAAAGCCGCGTGTAAACTTCGCGTCGATCAAGAATCCGCTGCCCTTCCCTGACTTCCTTGAGGTCCAGCTGAAGTCGTTCCGCGATTTCTTGCAGCTCGACACTCCCCCCGAACAGCGCAAAAACCAAGGACTGTACAAGGTGTTTGCAGAGAATTTCCCTATAGCAGACACCCGCAACAACTTCGTGTTGGAGTTTCTTGACTATTATATTGATCCGCCGAGATATTCAATCGACGAGTGTCTTGAGCGTGGACTGACTTACAGCGTCCCTCTGAAGGCCAGACTCAAACTTTACTGCACCGATCCTGATCACGAGGATTTCGATACCACTATCGACAATGTATTCCTCGGTCCTATTCCATACATGACTGATCAAGGCACATTCATTATCAATGGTGCGGAGCGCGTAGTGGTATCTCAGTTGCACCGTTCGCCGGGTGTCTTCTTCGGTAACAGCGTACATGCCAATGGCACTAAGCTTTATTCGGCCCGTATTATTCCTTTCCGCGGCAGCTGGATCGAGTTTGCTACTGACATCAATAATGTGATGTATGCCTATATCGACAGAAAGAAGAAGCTTCCTGTCACCACTCTTCTCCGTGCGATCGGTTTCGAGTCGGACAAGGACATCATCCAGATATTTGATCTTGCTGAAGAGATCAAGGTTAACAAGTCGAATCTTCTCAAGGTGCGCGGACGTAAGCTTGCCGGACGAGTCATGAACAGTTCGGTCGAGGACTTTGTCGATCCCGACACTGGCGAGGTGACTACTGTCGAGCGCAATACGATTGTCGTGGAGCGCGGCAGCGAGATTACCGACGAGAATATAGACGCGATTCTCGAGAGCGGCGTCAAGTCGATTCTCCTTGAGAAAGACAATGTCAGCGCGATCGACTACAGCATCATTTTCAACACTCTGGCCAAGGACTCGTCAAATAGCGAGCAGGAGGCGGTGACATACATTTACCGTCAGCTCCGCAACGCTGATCCACCGGATGCCGCGTCAGCCCGTGAGGTTATCCAGAGCCTTTTCTTCAGCGAAAAGCGTTATGACCTCGGCGAGGTGGGCCGTTACCGCATTAACAAGAAGCTCGGTCTCGACACTCCGATGGATGTGAAGGTGCTTACACGTGAAGACATTATTGCCATCATCAAGTATCTCATCGAGCTTATCAATGCCAAGAGTGACGTCGATGATATCGACCACCTCAGCAACCGTCGTGTCCGCACTGTGGGCGAACAGCTTTACAACCAGTTCGGTGTCGGTCTTGCGCGTATATCCCGCTCGATCCGGGAGAAGATGAACGTGCGCGATAACGAGGTGTTCAAGCCAATCGATCTTATCAACGCCAAGACGATATCGGCCGTCATCAACACATTCTTCGGTACAAACGCGCTCTCACAGTTCATGGATCAGACCAATCCACTTGCCGAGATCACCCACAAGCGCCGTATGTCGGCTCTTGGTCCCGGCGGTCTATCTCGCGAACGCGCTGGTTTCGAGGTGCGAGACGTACACTATACTCATTACGGCCGTCTCTGTCCTATCGAGACTCCTGAAGGCCCGAACATCGGTCTTATCTCATCTCTATGCGTATATGCCAAGATCAACAACCTCGGTTTTATCGAGACTCCTTACCGCAAGGTCGAGAATGGCGTTGTAGATCTCAACAACGACAATGTCGTATATCTCACCGCCGAGATCGAAGAGGGTCAGACTATCGCGCAGGGTAACGCCCCTGTCAACGATGACGGCTCATTCGTCAATCCCCGCGTAAAGGCCCGTCTTGACGCCGACTTCCCGATCGTGCCTCCCACTGAGCTCCAGCTTATGGATGTGGCGCCTATCCAGATCGCGTCTATCGCTGCATCGCTCATCCCGTTCCTTGAGCATGACGACGCAAACCGCGCGCTGATGGGATCGAACATGATGCGCCAGGCGGTGCCTCTGCTTAGAAGCGAGGCTCCTATTGTCGGCACAGGTATCGAGGGTCAGCTTATCCGTGACTCCCGCACGCAGATAATGGCCGAGGGAGCAGGCGTGATCGAGTATGTCGACGCCACAGTGATCCGTATCCGTTACGACCGCACAGAAGACGAGGAGTTCGTTCAGTTCGAGTCTGCAGTCAAGGAATACAGGATTCCAAAGTTCCGCCGCACAAACCAGGGCACTACTATCGACCTCCGTCCCATCTGCGACAAGGGTCAGCGTGTGGAGAAAGGCGATATCCTAACCGAGGGCTATTCAACCGAGAAGGGAGAGCTTGCTCTCGGACGCAACCTGAAGGTGGCGTTCATGCCCTGGAAAGGCTATAACTATGAGGACGCCATTGTGCTCAACGAGCGTATGGTGCGAGAGGATATCTTGACTTCAGTACACGTTGACGAGTACACCCTTGATGTCCGTGAGACAAAGAGGGGTATGGAGGAACTTACTTCCGACATTCCTAACGTCAGCGAGGACGCTACCAAGGATCTTGACGAGCAGGGTATAATCCGTGTCGGTGCATACGTGGTTCCGGGCGACATAATGATCGGTAAGATTACACCGAAAGGAGAGTCTGATCCGACACCTGAGGAGAAGCTTCTACGGGCCATCTTCGGCGACCGCGCCGGCGATGTGAAGGATGCTTCTCTTAAGGCTTCCCCATCGCTCAAGGGTGTTGTCATCGGACGAAATCTCTTCTCGAAGGCCGTCAAGAAGAAAGGAGCCAAGAACTCGGTCAACTCTGAGATCGAGCAGCTTGAGATTGAATACGCAGAGCGTCAGGACGCTCTCAAGGAGATCATGGTCGGCAAGATGCAGACTCTTCTCAAAGGCCAGGTGTCGGCCGGGGTCAAGGATTATATCGGTTCCGATATTGTAGCCAAAGGCAGCACTTTCGATCATGTCAACTTCGGAACAATCGACTATGAGACCGTACATATATCCGGTTGGACTGAGGACGAGCGTGTCAACCGTATGGTCGGCGAGCTGATCACCAACTATATGCGCAAGTCGAAAGAGATTGACAGCGAGCTCCGCCGTAAGAAACTTGATCTTACAATCGGTGACGAGCTTCCCTCAGGAATCATGCAGATGGCCAAAGTCTATATCGCCAAGAAGCGCAAGATAGGCGTGGGTGACAAGATGGCAGGCCGCCACGGTAACAAAGGTATCGTGTCGCGTGTGGTGCGTCAGGAAGACATGCCGTTCCTTGAGGACGGTACGCCTGTTGACATTGTCCTCAACCCTCTGGGTGTGCCTTCGCGTATGAACCTCGGCCAGATATTCGAGACTGTTCTCGGATGGGCAGGCCGAGAGCTCGGCGAGAAATTCGCAACTCCCATTTTCGACGGTGCTTCGCTCGATGACCTCAATGCATGGACTGACAAGGCCGGTCTTCCGCGTTACGGCAAGACTTATCTTTACGATGGCGGCACAGGTGACCGTTTCGACCAGCCCGCTACAGTAGGTATCATCTACATGCTTAAGCTCGGACACATGGTCGAGGACAAGATGCATGCACGTTCCATCGGTCCATACTCGCTCATCACCCAGCAGCCGCTCGGCGGTAAGGCGCAGTTCGGCGGTCAGCGTTTCGGAGAGATGGAGGTCTGGGCCCTCGAGGCTTTCGGCGCGGCGCACATCCTTCAGGAGATCCTCACCATCAAGTCTGACGACGTGGTGGGACGCAGCAAGGCCTACGAAGCCATTGTCAAGGGCGATCAGATGCCTAACCCGGGTATTCCCGAGTCGCTCAACGTGCTTCTCCACGAACTCCGTGGTCTCGGTCTGAGCATCACGCTCGATTAAAAATTTATTAAGAAAATCCTTCCGGTTCTGCCGCCGGATCTACGGCGGCGGAATCCGGATCAAACAAGGAACCATAATATGGCTTTTAGAAGAGACAATAAAATTAAAAGCAACTTCACGAAGATCACTATCGGACTTGCTTCTCCCGAGGAGATAAAGGAGAAGTCAAGCGGCGAGGTGCTCAAGCCCGAGACCATTAACTACCGTACATACAAGCCGGAACGTGACGGTCTCTTCTGCGAGAAGATCTTCGGCCCTGTCAAGGACTATGAGTGCCACTGCGGAAAGTATAAGAGAATCCGCTACAAGGGCATCGTCTGCGACCGCTGCGGAGTGGAGGTCACCGAGAAGAAAGTGCGTCGCGAGCGCATGGGGCATATCGAGCTGGTGGTGCCTGTGGCGCATATCTGGTATTTCCGTTCTCTCCCCAACAAGATCGGCTACTTGCTCGGTATACCTTCGAAGAAACTCGAAGACATAATATACTACGAGCGTTATGTGGTCATAAACCCCACTGACATCGAGGTGGAGGTCGAGCCTGGCAAAGTCCGTAAGCTCGAGCGTCTCGAACTTCTTTCTGAAGAACAGTATATGAAAGTGCTCGAGACTCTGCCCGAGGGCAATGAGTATCTCGAGGATACAGATCCCAACAAGTTCATCGCCAAGATGGGAGCAGAGGCTATCTATGATCTTCTCCAGAACATAGATCTCGTGGCTCTTGCCGCCGAGCTTCGCCAGCGTGCGAACACCGACGGCTCCCAGCAACGCAAGACCGAGGCGCTCAAGCGTCTTCAGGTTGTAAACTCGTTTATCGCGTCGGCCAACCGCAACCGTCCAGAGTGGATGGTGCTCAAGGCTGTTCCCGTGATTCCCCCTGAACTCCGTCCGCTCGTGCCTCTCGACGGCGGTCGCTTCGCGACTTCCGACCTCAACGACCTATATCGTCGTGTCATCATACGTAACAACCGACTGAAACGTCTCATCGAGATCCAGGCTCCCGAGGTCATTCTCCGCAATGAGAAGCGTCTCCTTCAGGAAGCAGTTGACTCGCTGCTTGACAACAGCCGCAAGTCATCGGCGGTGAAAAGCGATGTCAACAGGCCTCTCAAGTCTCTGTCAGACTCGCTCAAAGGTAAGCAGGGACGTTTCCGTCAGAACCTTCTCGGTAAGCGTGTCGATTACTCAGCACGTTCGGTGATTGTCGTCGGTCCCGAGCTCAAGATGCATGAGTGCGGTATCCCCAAACTTATGGCAGCCGAGCTTTACAAGCCTTTCGTGATCCGCAAGCTCATCGAGCGTGGCATCGTGAAGACTGTCAAGAGCGCAAAGAAGATCGTAGACCGCAAGGAACCCGTGGTATGGGATATCCTCGAGCATGTCATGAAAGGTCATCCTGTGCTGCTGAACCGTGCTCCGACACTTCATCGTCTCGGTATTCAGGCTTTCCAGCCCCGTATGATCGAGGGCAAGGCCATACAGCTCCACCCGCTTGCATGTACGGCATTCAATGCTGACTTCGACGGTGACCAGATGGCTGTGCACCTTCCTCTCAGCAACGAGGCCATTCTCGAGGCCCAGATGCTCATGCTCGGTGCTCACAACATTCTCAACCCCGCCAATGGCGCACCTATCACCGTGCCTTCGCAGGACATGGTGCTCGGTCTGTACTATATAACCAAGCTCCGCAAGGGCGACAAGGGTGAGGGGACCATATTCTACGGTCCCGAAGAGGCGGAGATTGCCTACAACGAAGGCCGCGTCACTCTTCATGCGCCTGTAACGATCCTCGTGGAGGATGTGGTAGACGGTAAACCTGTCAAAGTCCTCAGAGACAATACTTCTGTAGGACGTGTCCTGTTCAACCAGTATGTGCCCAAGGAGATCGGATATGTCAACGAGATCATATCTAAGAAATCTCTCCGAGGCATCATCAGCAATGTCATCAAGACTTGCGGTGTGACTCGTTCGGCCCAGTTCCTCGACGATATCAAGAATCTCGGATACCGCATGGCATTCCGCGGCGGTCTGAGCTTCAACCTCGGCGATGTGATCATACCCGAAGAGAAAGCCCAGTATGTGGCCGAGGGTCATGCTCAAGTCGAAGAGGTGCTCAACAATTACGCGATGGGTTTCATCACCGGTAACGACCGTTACAATCAGGTGATCGATATCTGGACACATGTCAACGACCATCTCGCCTCCACTCTGATGAAGCAGATGGAAGAGGACCAGCAGGGATTCAACTCTGTCTACATGATGCTTGACTCCGGTGCGCGTGGTTCGAAAGACCAGATCCGTCAGCTTTCAGGTATGCGTGGTCTTATGGCGAAGCCCCAGAAGGCCGGTGCCGAGGGTGGCCAGATCATCGAGAACCCGATTCTTGCGAACTTCAAGGAGGGTCTGTCGGTGCTTGAGTACTTCATCTCTACCCACGGTGCGCGCAAGGGTCTTGCCGACACCGCGCTCAAGACTGCCGACGCAGGTTATCTGACACGCCGTCTTGTCGATGTCGCCCACGACGTGATCATCAACGAAGAGGACTGCGGAACGCTCCGTGGTCTCGTATGCACCGAGATTAAGAACAATGAAGAGGTTGTGGCGTCGCTCTCCGAGCGTATCCTCGGCCGCGTGTCCGTGCACGATGTTGTCGATCCCTACAACCCGGAGGATATCATTGTCCGCGCCGGTGAGGAGATCACAGAGGCCGCTGCGGAGCGCATAGAGAAATCTCCGATCGAGTCTGTCGAGATCCGTTCGGTTCTTACATGTGAGTCGAAGAAAGGTGTCTGCGCCAAGTGCTATGGACGCAATCTCTCCACACACCGCATGGTGCAGAAAGGTGAGGCTGTCGGCGTGATCGCCGCCCAGTCGATCGGTGAGCCGGGTACCCAGCTTACACTCCGTACGTTCCACGTCGGTGGTGTGGCCGGTAACGTCGCTGCGAAGAAGGATGTGACTACACGTCATGACGGTCGCCTTGAGATCGAGGAGCTTCGCACGGTCAAAGACAAGGACGGAGTCGATATCGTAGTCGGCCGTATGGCTGAGATGCGTATCGTCGAACCCAAGTCGGGCATCGTGCTCATGAACGCAAACATTCCTTATGGTTCGAGACTCTACTGCAAGGAAGGTCAGGAAGTCACTGCCGGAACGATGATCTGCGAGTGGGACCCCTTCAATGCCGTTATCGTGGCAGAAGAGGGCGGTACCGTACGTTTCGAGAATGTCGAGGAGGGCGTCACCTACCGTGTCGAATCGGAAGAGGGTACCAACCTCCACGAAAAGATCATCATCGAGTCTAAAGACCGTACAAAGGTTCCTTCGGCTCAGCTCTACGGTGCCGACGGCGAGCTTATACGCACATATTCTCTCCCTGTAGGCGCTCACCTTCTCATCAACGAGGGCGACAAGCTCACTCCGGGTGAGGTATTCGTAAAGATTCCGCGTGCGAGCAACAGTGCCGGTGACATCACGGGCGGTCTGCCTCGTGTCACTGAGCTGTTCGAAGCTCGCAACCCGTCGAACCCCGCAGTCGTTTCTGAAATTGACGGTGAGGTCATGATCGGCAAGATCAAGAGAGGCAACCGTGAGATATCCGTCACAAGCAAGCTTGGTCAGGAGAAGAAATATCTTGTGCCTCTGTCAAAACAGATTCTTGTGCAGGAGAACGACTACGTTCGTGCAGGTACGCCTCTTTCCGATGGTGCCACGACTCCCGAGGATATCCTCAACATCATGGGGCCGACGGCCGTTCAGGAATACATTGTCAACGAGGTCCAGGATGTGTACCGCATGCAGGGTGTGAAGATCAATGACAAGCACTTCGAGGTCATCGTCCGCCAGATGATGCGCAAGGTCAACATAATCGATCCGGGTGATACACGTTTCCTTGAGCAGCAGATCGTCGACAAGCGCGACTTCATGGATGAGAACGACAGCATATGGGGCAAGAAGTACATTACCGACGCCGGCGACAGCCAGACCTACCGTGCGGGCATGATCATCACACAGCGCAAGCTCCGTGACGAGAACTCGTCGCTCAAGCGCAAGGATCTCCGCACCATGACTGTCCGCGACGCGGTGCCCGCGACTTCACGCCAGATTCTTCAGGGTATCACCCGCGCCGCTCTCCAGACTTCAAGCTTCATGTCGGCTGCATCATTCCAGGAAACCACCAAGGTGCTCAATGAGGCCGCCATCAACGGCAAGTCAGACACTCTCGAAGGAATGAAGGAGAATGTGATCTGCGGTCATCTGATTCCTGCAGGAACAGGTCTTCGCGAGTATCAGAAACTCGTAGTGGCAAACAAGGAAGAACTTGCGGCTCTTCAGCTAACCGACAGCCCGGAAGACATCATCGATGTCGAGCATGCGGGCATTAACGGCTGACCTGCCACCGAAATAGACTGAGACCTCGCCGCACATATTGAAGTGCGGCGAGGTCTGATTTAAATATTCAATTACTAACCTATATTGTTTTGTTATGTATCAGAAACAGTTATCTTTCGGAGAGGCCGTAAACAAGGCTCTCGCTCAGAACTACTGCAACTTTTCAGGACGTGCTTCGCGTTCGGAATACTGGTGGTATGCGCTTTTCACCATGATTCTCGGCGTTGTCATCGGGTTTGTGCTCGGCATATTCGGTGCAGGCTCTACTGCTGTTTCAGTGATTCAGGGTCTGGTTTCTCTGGCACTTCTTCTTCCGGGACTCGGACTCTGTGTCCGCCGTCTTCATGATATTTCAAAGAGCGGCTGGTGGATATTCATATCGCTTGTGCCTCTTCTTGGCGCGATTCTTCTGATCATATGGTTCTGTAAGCCTTCCGATGCCGGAATGAACCAATACGGACCCGAACCGAATATGGTTGACTGATCATAGACTGAGGTATGCGACGAATCGCAGACGTGAATTCGTCAGGCTTCATGACGCGGGAGAAATCAACGGAGCATCCGTCGGTTTCTCCCGTTCTGCGTCATGATGCGGAGATTCCGCAAGCTCTGAAACAACAATCGTGAGATCTTGTTATTAAAGAAAAAGAATTTTGTGCCACTGTATGAATAATTCATATGACACATGCATCTGATGAAATAAAAAAACGGATACTTGTTGTGGATGACGAAGAAACACTGTGCGAGGCATTGTGTTTCAATCTTGAAGCCGAGGGATACGCAGCCTGCTCGGCATATAGTGCCGAGCAGGCATTGTCGATGGATCTCTCTGCCTATGATCTTGTAGTGCTCGATGTCATGATGGGGGAGATCTCAGGTGTGCAGCTCGCGCGTATCATGAAGTCCAATCCAGTCACCTCACATGTGCCGATTCTTTTCTGCAGCGCGCGCGACAGCGAGGATGATGTCATCTCCGGACTTGATATCGGTGCTGACGACTATGTCACAAAACCCTATTCTCTGCGTGAACTTCTTGCCAGAATCAGGTCAGTGCTCAGAAGGTCTGCCGCTTACAGGCTATCGAAGCCGCGCGAACATGACAGACTTATCTATAAGGGGCTTTCTCTGTCGATTCCCGACAAGACATGTAGTGTTGACGGCGAGACGGTAAAATTGCCAAGAAAAGAATTCGAGATCCTGAGGAAGCTGATGGCTGACCCCGGCCATATATTCTCACGCGAGGAGCTTCTGAGAGACATATGGCCCGGGGAGACTGTAGTGCTTGACCGCGTCGTTGATGTCAATATAACGAGAATCAGGCAGAAAATCGGAGCATATGGTAAAAATATAGTAACAAGATCAGGTTACGGATATGGCTTCTTCGAATAGACTCTCTTACCCGGCCAGACTTTTCATCTGGCTGCTCGGTTACTCGCTGCTTATGGTGGGCTGTTTCGTGTTTTTCCAATATCATAGGGAGAAACAGTTCAAGGCTGCTGAGCTTGACTCCAGACTGCAACTTGTCAATGAAGCCATCCTTGCCGGAATCTCCAAAGGCAAGAAGCCCGCAGAAATCAGATTCGATGATTTCATCCCGTTTGATGATCTGAGGATAAGTGTTATCTCTGACCACGGAGATGTTATCTATGACAACACTCTCGACCCGATCCACCGCACCGGTCATCTTGACCGGGAGGAGATCAGGCAGGCACTTGCCACAGGTTCGGGTTATGCGGTCAGGCGGCACAGTGAAAGCACAGGCCAAAGTTATTTTTACTCAGCGCGCAGGGGCAGGCAGGGCTTCATAGTTCGCACAGCCGTTCCATATTCAGTCTCGCTCGACAGTCTTCTTGAGGCCGACTACGGCTTTTTATGGATCATGGGAGCAGTGACGGCAGTCATGTGCGTACTCGGTTATTTCGCCACAAGACGCGTCGGAATCCACATCAGCCGGTTGAGCCGGCTTGCGGAAAACATGGAGCGGGGCGTGATGATATCCGACACAGAGCCTTTTCCGCATGACGAGCTCGGAGACATATCCAACCACATAGTCCGCCTCTATGCGCGGTTGCAGCAGGCAAATGCCGACCGCGACCGGGAACACCGTGCCGCAATGCACGAACAGAAAGAAAGAGAGCGTATGAAAAAGCGTCTGACGAGCAATATCAATCATGAGCTCAAGACTCCGGTCGCTTCCATCAGACTTTGTGTGGAGACCTTGCTTGCTCATCCCGACATGAATCAGGAGAAGCGTCAGGCTTTTCTCGACAGATGTCTCTCAGACACCACGAGACTGCAGCGACTGCTTGCCGATGTCGCCGTAATAACACGGATGGACGAAGGTGGCGATGCAATAAGGAAAGAACGTCTGGATCTGGTGTCTGTCATCAGAGACGTTGTGGCTGACAGAACCCCTCTGGCTGCCCGCAAAGGAATGATGATTAATGTCAGGATCGCGACTCCTGTCTATATCGAAGGCAATCGTTCGTTGCTTGAGTCTGTTTTCAGCAACCTGATCGATAATGCCGTGGCATATAGCGGCGGGTCGTCTCTTACGATCAAGGCGGATTCCGTAACAGCCAACAAGATTGCTGTCACAGTTTCCGACAATGGCACTGGCGTGTCGGACGAACATCTGCCTCGGCTGTTCGAACGCTTCTACCGTGTCGACAAAGGGCGTTCGAGGGCAGCCGGAGGCACTGGTCTCGGACTTGCAATCGTAAAAAATGCAGTCATGGCTCATGGTGGAGACATCAGGGTCGAGAACCTCCGGACAGGAGGGCTTTCATTCCGCATGATTTTCGACAGTGTCACATGACTGCTTCTGATTTCACAAAAGATTAACCGACATGTAACATTTTTGAAACGATTTCCATGTTATTTTGCAAATAAAACCAAATGTAAAGTCTATGGAAATATTGTTTCTTTGTATAGTGGTGTTTCTGTTCATGCTCGCCATCTTCGACCTGTCGGTGGGTGTCAGCAATGATGCAGTCAACTTCCTGAACTCGGCCATAGGTTCGGGGGCGGCCTCTTTCAAGAGAGTCCTCATTGTAGCGTCGATAGGAGTCTTTATCGGTGCGGCGATGAGCAACGGCATGATGGACATAGCGAGACACGGAATATTCAGGCCGGAGCATTTCTCGTTCTACGACATCATATGCATCTTCATGGCGGTCATGGTGACCGATATAATACTTCTCGACATCTTCAATTCGTTGGGTATGCCGACATCGACCACAGTGTCGATGGTCTTTGAACTGCTCGGCGCCACATTTGTGGTTGCCCTCATAAAGATGGCCGGAGGCCTGGATCTCGGTTTCAACGATCTTCTGAATACGGAAAAGGCTTTGTCGGTGATACTCGGAATATTCCTGTCGGTGGCGATAGCATTCTTTTTCGGCACGGTGGTGCAGTTTCTTTCAAGAATGATCTTCTCGTTCAACTACCGCAGCCGGCTCAAATGGAAGATCGGGATCTTTGGCGGCATTTGCTCGACCGCGATCATTTACTTCCTTCTTATCAAGGGAGCAAAAGACCTTACGTTCATGACGCCGGAAGTGAAATTGTGGATCAATGAGCACACTGCGGTCATCATACTGTCATGTCTGGCATTCTTTACCGTTCTGATGCAGTTGCTCCACATGTGTCGTGTCAATGTGCTCAAGGTTGTGGTTCTCATGGGCACATTCGCGCTTGCAATGGCATTTGCTGGAAACGACCTCGTGAACTTTATAGGAGTTCCGCTGAGCGGTCTTGCTTCATGGCAGGACTATGCCGCCAACGGCGGCGGCGACCTGCACGGTTTTCTAATGGATTCACTCAATGGCCCGGCCGACACTCCGGTCTATTTCCTCATAGGGGCAGGCGTGGTCATGGTGGTCTCGCTCGCCACATCGCGCAAGGCCCGCAATGTGGCAAAGACCGAGATCGGTCTCGGCAGCCAGCAGGGTGGCGACGAGATGTTCGGGTCATCGCGCATCGCACGCCGTCTGGTCAGATGGTCTCTCTCTTTACTTGCTTGGGTGAGGAGAGTGACCCCGGTGCGTGTGCGCAGATGGTTCAACAGGCGTTTCGACACCGACCAGACCATTATGGAGCAGGGGGCGGCCTTCGATCTTGTGCGAGGTTCTGTCAATCTTGTGCTTGCAGG
Organism: Muribaculaceae bacterium; assembly: GCA_009775355.1. GTDB lineage: Bacteria > Bacteroidota > Bacteroidia > Bacteroidales > Muribaculaceae > Lepagella. The sequence goes on along the minus strand of VSPN01000001.1, from coordinate 78,935 downwards.
CGCGCTTATCGCACTCGGCACCTCGCTGAAGCTCCCTCTTTCCACCACGTTTGTCACATTCATGGTGGCGATGGGTACCTCTCTTGCCGACCGTGCATGGGGCAGGGAAAGTGCAGTGTTCCGCATCACAGGCGTGATTTCCGTCATAGGCGGATGGTTTCTTACGGCAGGTGCCGCATTCATAGGTGCCGGTCTTATTGTCGCTGCCATGCATTTCGGCGGCCACTGGGTGATGTTTCTGCTTGCTGTTATCACCGTTGTCATCATCGTCAGAAGCAACCGCAGATTCCGCAACAAGCAGAATGGAGAGAACGGCGACGCTCTTTTTCAGACAATCATCGCTTCCAGAGAGAAAGACTCGGCATGGCCGATGCTGCTCCTTTATATTACAGAGCAGCAGAGCAAGTTCCTGTCTTATGCAGCCGAAAAGTATGGCGACATGACTGCGGCTTTTATTAACGAGAACGCCGGAGTGCTGCGCAAAACAGAATCCGGACTCGTAAAGCAGAAAGACATTCTCAAGAACGCGCGTCGGAAAGAGACGCTATGCCTGCGTAATCTCTCGCGCGAGATGGCCATTGAGAAAAGTGCCTGGTTCTATCTGAGCAACAACTGCTGCATGGGCATACTCTATAACCTCAGGCGAATCAATGAGGTCTGCAAGGAACATATAGAAAACAATTTTCTGCCTCTTCCTAAACAATACCTGAGTGATTATGAACTTGTAAGGGCTCGTGTGATGACTCTGTTTGCCGACACTCTCGAATTGATCGGATCGGGCGACATCGCGCCGATTTCAGTGGTCAGGCGCCATTGCGACGAGATTAAAGACATTATCTCCGATACGTATTATCGCGCACACGACCATCTCCGCGACGGTGACGCATCAGACATGTCTGTACTTTACGTCTACGTCAACATGCTTCAGGAAACGCAGGAGATGGTGTCGTCCATCAGAAAATACCTGCGTGCGTTTGCCAAGCTCCGGGATCCCGAATACCGCAGCCGCAAGAAACATGTTGGCCCGGCAGACTTAGGGATAAGCCGATGATCAGAGACTCCTTCCCACAAAAAAACGCCAACATAAAAAGAGACCGCTTTGTTTAAAAGCGGTCTCTTTTTATGTTGATCAGGTCTGTTACAATCTGTTAATACGGCCTGCAAACAGTATTGCTCCTGTTGTGGTTTCGCGAATCATAAAAATGAAGGGTCTGTCGAATGTGATGAAAGTTCGCCCCGGAGACATGTCCTGACCGGCGGAAACTGAGGAAGAGGCTGCTTCTGTTCCCTCTTCGTTCACTCCGATTTTCACTGCCTGATAGAATTTTCCAAGCACTATCGCAGAGCTGCATACACCATTCAGCCCGTGTTGATGGTCGAACGGAGCCTTTATGCCGAGAATTGGCATTATCCTGATGAGGTCAAGTTCAGAGTTGATCTCGAATCGCGGCATCTTGAGATCGACCTCAAGTCGCATCATGGAGTTGAAGTTGGAAGTCAATGACTCAAGAGATTTCCTTGACAATAAATTGTCATTGTCGGTATTGGGCAGAGCCATTATCATCTCAAAGTTCCCATTGCCATATTTTAAAGACACCGCATCGTAATCGTCAGTGGTCAGATAGTTCATGAAGCCTGAGTTTTGCATCTGCATGTGTGTCGATTCTGTGCCGTCATTGTTATGGAATGTGGCGGCTTTTGTTTTTGCCTTGTCGAATTTTTCCTGCCACTGGCCATTGAAATAGACCGCGTTGAGTACTGCAAATGAGATATTTTCAAAAGGAGTTGTGATAAAGTCATTTATCATTCCTGAGGTATTGGCGCTTACCCAGTCGTTGATATCCTTTTGTCCGTTTTCCCCGGAGGGAGAAACATGGCGGAATTCTGCGTTGAAATACTCATCGAGAGCGGTTCTGAAGATGTCTGTCGGTATTAGTTCCGGATTTGCCCATATGCCGTTAGCGAACAGACAGGAGACGTTGGCGTCAACTTTTGGCAGAGTCCTCAGCATACTGTTGCAATAATCGTTAAGATTATCAAGGTTCTGGCGAGTGTCATCAAGTCCCATTGCATTGAGTATCTCTTTTCTTGCCTGACCGCCGTCGCCGTTCGCGAGCATTGCGTTCATTGTGAATATGCTAAGCGGTGATATTACGAAGTTGTCATCGTTTTCTTGCGAAACAGCACTTAGCAGATCGAGGCAGAATTGATTGCCTTTATCCACGAGAGTACGGGTTTCTCCAGAGAGAGGTATCTCTGTCGGTTTTCCTGTGCGGTTCGTGTCATTGTCTTCACTGCATCCGACAAGCATCGGTATGGCAGCAAGAATAACACCCCACGCCGCGTAGTTTGTTTTCTTCATATTGACTGGTATTTTATGTTTATTTTTCAGGTGTGAAACCATATATTATTTGTAAACCCTTATATGAACTCAGGGATGTGCCTGTAGGATAGTATTGGAAATAACCGTTGCTGGTTCCTCCCCATCCCCAGATACAATTGAAATAGTAAGTAAACACTTTTTTCTTAGTGTCTCCGCTGACAACAGGTGGCTCTTCATTGCCGATTACATAGCCTCCATCGATTATCCAGACATGACCTTGAGATGTGCTTGCATGATTGCCTCTGCACATAACAGGTTTATTAGACTTTAATTCATTGCTGATTGTTGATGTAGTAAAATTGTCCAGTTTTTGGTTGATATACTTCATGTTCTTGAACGCTTTTACATAATTTGAAGAAAGAGTGCTTGTTCCTTCTGGATTTGAATAGTCGGAGTTCAGATATGATGGTCTGCCAAGAATCTCAAAAAGCTTGAACCAGTCGTCGTTATATCTGTCATTGCTCATCTGATCCCAGTGAAACAGTGTGCCGTCTGCACTTTGAGGCCATTTGAAGTATCCCATGATTGTGCCTACGGCAAGTGGCCCACACCCTACAAATCTGCTTTCATAAGCAGGAAAGCCGGAATTGCAGTATTTATTGTATGGATATGACTGGTGGAATTGAGACATGAACCCTTTCAATAGAGGTTCGGAAAGTGTTTCGTTGTAATGCCATGGTAGTTCGATTGGTTTCAGTGTGTCATTGGGTATGATCACAAAATCTGACATTTCTGGCATAGCATAATTTAAATACCAACTTAATCCGGAATTCTCAAGCGTGTCTGACAGATTTAAGTGACCGTCATCTGAAAACGCGTAGACATTGGCATCACGTTTGTCAGCTGATACTACGGCAAACCCTTCGTTGTTCCCATAATTTATGATATAGAATCCTCGATTCGAAGATTCTGAGTTTCCTCTTGTGTGAGTTTGATTCGTTTGAAACCGATTTATGGTTGCAAGCGAACAAGCACTGCGTGTTTTCTTCTTTTTGAATGCAGAAAGAGCCTTTTCTGCATTTTCAAGTGCCGTATTTTCGCTGAGAAGATACGTGTCTTGATTTTTGAGAGATACATCTTCGGGTTCGGATAGTTCGGCATTGCTACACGATCCAAGTGCTATTCCAATCATAAGTATTGAAATAAGCCAGAATAAATTCTTCATGGTTCTGAAATTTATTATATCTGATATTAATTTGGGAATCAGATTTACCCGCTGGCGTTTTTTTAAGAAAATAAACAAATTTTCTCTTTCGATGGCAAATATAATTGATTATCTTTAAAAATCAAAAATAATAATAATATTTTTCAAAATAATAAGTCAAAATGGGATTTGTGATAATATACAAACCTTTTGAAAGTGCTTACATAATCACTTTTGTCTTCAAAGGTGGTGTAATCTGTGATTTGATAAAAAAGACAGGACATCCAAGAGGTGTCCTGCCTTTATAAAGCTTATTTTTGTGTTCTTAAATAAAAAAATCTGGATCTGTCGATATGTCAGAGAAGCGAGATCGAGCGGCGTATGAATGCTGTCAGGTTTTCTCCTTTCAGCAGACCGCTCTGAAGAAGCGCAAGGTCGATGATCTGCTTAAGTACCGGCTGAGTAGAAGCATAGTCCTTCACCAGTTTCTCTTCTTGCGTGCGCTTTTCCTCGACTGCCTTTTCCTTGTCTGATATCTGTGTCTTGAGAGTCTCTTTTTCTGAATCCTCTTTCTTGTCATTCATTTCCTTGCGGAGTGTTTCGATCTCGCCGTTAAGAGTCTCTATTTCGCCACGCACAGGCACGAGGTCGCTTTCAAGGACGTTCTTGCCCTCTTCCACAAGCTTTATGACAGACGGCTGCTCGGTGTTTACGACCAGAGCGTACATCGCCGGCATCGAACCGTAGAAATTCATTCCGGGCTGAAGAGCGGCCATCTCTTTCATGCGTCGCATCATCTCGTTCTGCGTCACAGTGGCAGGTGCGTCATTTTTAGAAAGAGCCGAATACTCCACAATGAAATTGATATCTTTCAGTTTGGGTAGCTGGCTGCGGAACATTCCTGTCAATATATCTGCCTCAAGAGGGGAGAGGTTGGAGTTTGATGTGTCATCCTTGACGATGAGGCGCTCGGGGGTGTCGGAATCAACGCGGACAAACCTCGTCTTCTCAAGTTTGCTCTCAAGCATGTGAATCAGGTGCTGGTCAAGCTGACCGTCGAGCAGAAGCACGTTGTAACCTTTCTCCTCGGCCGACGTCACGTATGAGTACTGTTCGGTCTTGTCGGTGGCATAAAGGTAGATTATGTTCCCTTCGTGGTCGGTCTGCGTAGACTCGACAAGTGTGCGGTATTCGTCGGGCGTGTAGTAGTTGTCGTTGACGTCGCGCAGCAGGAAGAACTTCTTCGATGACTCATAGAATTTCTCGTCAGTCAGCATGCCGTATTTGATGAAGACCTCGATGTCGTTCCATTTCTGCTCGAAGGCCTTGCGGTCATCCTTGAACATGCGGTCGAGTTTCTCGGCCACTTTCTTTGAAATGTAGGATGAGATCTTCTTTACCTGCTGGTCTGCCTGAAGGTAGCTGCGGCTCACGTTCAGCGGTATGTCGGGCGAGTCGATCACGCCCTGCATCAGCATCATGAACTCCGGCACGACCCCTTCGACCTGATCGGTTACATAGACCTGGTTGCAGTATAGCTGTATCCTGTTCTGGCGGATGTCGATGTTGTTCCTGATTTTCGGGAAATAGAGAATTCCGGTCAGATTGAACGGGTAATCCACATTGAGATGTATCCAGAACATGGGGTCTTCCTCGCCGGGACGCAGTTCGTGATAGAATTCAAGGTAGTCTTTGTCGCCGAGTTCAGATGGTTTCCTTGTCCAGAGCGGTTCGGTTGAGTTGACCACATTGTCTTCGTCGGAATCGACATACTTGCCATCTTTCCATTCTTGAACTTTGCCGCTTATGACAGGCACCGGAAGGAATCGGCAGTATTTCTTCAGAAGGGCGTCTATGCGCGTCTGCTCCAGAAATTCCTTGTTGTCGTCGTCGATATAAAGTATGATGTCTGTGCCTCGACTTTCCTTTTCTGAGGCGTGCATCTCGAATTCCGGACTTCCGTCGCAGGTCCATTCCACAGCTTCTGCTCCATCTTTGTATGAAAGTGAGCGGATCACCACTTTTTTTGAAACCATGAAAGCCGAATAGAATCCAAGACCGAAGTGGCCTATGATCGAATTGGCTGTGTCTTTATATTTCTCCAGAAATTCTTCCGCTCCAGAGAACGCGATCTGGTTGATATATTTCTCGATGTCGCCGGCATCCATGCCGATGCCGTGGTCAGAGACAGTGAGAGTGCCGGCTTCCTTGTCGACGGTTACGCGCACGTCCATTACTCCGAGCTCACCCTTGAACTCGCCGAACGATGCGAGAGTCTTCAGTTTCTGCGAGGCGTCGATGGCGTTCGACACAAGTTCACGCAGAAAGATCTCATGATCACTGTAAAGAAATTTCTTGATAACGGGGAAAATATTTTCTGTTGTTACCCCGATTTTTCCTTTTGCCATAATATCTTTATTTATTTACTTGTGAGAAAAGCAAGACTGAGGAACGGCGTGAGCCGTCCCTCAGTCTTATAACAAATATTGTGCCGAAGTGCAATTCTCCAGTTTCTCAAAGAATGTTAAGACCATGTTTCAGCATAGTCTCTGCGTCTTGTCCGGGGCATGTTGTGTTTCAAGTCAGATGTGCCTCAAGTGCCTTGAGGGTCATATCGTATCCTCCGTCATCTTTCATTCTTTGCAGAAGCCGGTGTGCGAAAGGAAGTCTTTTGAGTAGTCTGAAGGCGAGCATGTCGGCTTCCTCGCGGGTCATGACATCTGCGGCGAGCGCGAGCGCGCGGTCTTCTGTCATGTTTTCCAACTGAAACAGATATGTGGCCAGGAGACGCGATTCCCTGACATCGCGGTCGTTCCACAGTCTTTCCGCAAGTTGGTCGGATGGTTCAAGGCCGCGGGCAATGCCTGCGATCGCCGGCACGTCGAGGCCGAATATCATCCTGTGCGGAATGCCGTAACGGCGCAGTGTGTCTGCCACTGCGCCGTTTCTGTATGTAAAGAAAAGGTGTTTGATCTCTTTCATTCCCGGTTATTTTGTCAGCGGCGAGTAGTCGCGGCTAAGACGGAGCATCTGCTCGACATAGTTCTCCGGCCAGGATATGGTCACGTCGGTTATCTCTCCCTTATCGTTGAGAACAGGAGTATAGACCGGATTGATGAAACCTCTGTAGGGCGGAATGTCGAGTTTCGAAAACCTGTCGAGCACCTCCTTGTGGAGTTTCTGGTCAACTTTTACCGCGTATTTCTGGATCAGATCGTTGCCGGCCTTATAGTCGCCTTCGCTCTTGACGCGCTGTATTTCGGCCAAAAGGGTTCCGAAGAGATTGCGCAGCTCGCGGTAGTCATTGATCTTCACATAAGTCTTGCCTCCTTTCTTGACAAGCTCGACCACGTCTTTACCGCCTTTGGCTCTCTTCCTGCCGTTCTCGAGCGCCCATTTGGCCACGAGCTGGCGGTTGCGCATGTGGGCCTCCTCGATGTCGTTGCCCGGTTCGATTCGGTTGAGTTGGGTCATGAGTCCGTTGAGCATGTATTTGTAGTATTCGGCCTTATAGGCGTCAGGGTTGTCGAGTATGCCGAGCTCAAGAAGTTTCGGGTCGGCGAGATAGTAGAGCGCGAACAGGTCGGCACGGGCCTCCTCGAGAGCTGAACCGTTCTCTTTCAGTGCGTCGCCGTCTACACCCGGCAGAAGTTTGCCGGATGCGTGACCCAGACACTCGTGAAGGTCGGTGTGAAGCATGTCGGTGATATAGAGATAGTCATCCATGATCTTCGATGTCGGAGCGTCGATCACGAATTCGGCATTGAATCCGTTGCCGTGGCTTGCCATGTCGTATGCCTCGGTGATGTTCTCGATTGTCACTGACTTGGAGCCGTGTGCGGCGCGGATCCAGTTGGAGTTGGGCAGGTTGATGCCGATGGCGGTCGAGGGGAACGCGTCGCCTGCGAGCATCGCGGCGTTGATCACCTTTGCCGATACTCCCTTGACGTTCTCTTTCTTGAAACGCTTGTCGACCGGAGAGTTGTCTTCAAACCACTGGGCGTTGCCCGAGATAGTCTCCGTGCGCGACGATGACTTGGCGTTCTTGAAGTTAACGTATGATTCCCATGAGCCGGTCATGCCCAGCGGGTCGCCGTAGCTTTCGATGAAGCCGTTGACGAAGTCCACGTCTGATTTGGTGTCTTCCGCCCAGAGAATCGAGTATTCGTCGAATGTGCGCAGGTCACCGGTGATGTAAAAGTCGATGAGGGCTGTGATATACGCTTTCTGAGCATCGTTCTCCGCAACGCTCTTGGCCTTGTCGAGCCAGTATATGATCTGGGCGATTGCCGGGCCGTAAAGGCCGTTGAGACAATATACCTGCTCTTTCAGATGTCCGTTCTCATCCTTGACCACGCGTGCGTTGAGTCCGTAGGATATCGGAGTCGTGTCGGCGGGATCCTTCATGGCTTCGTAGAATGCCTCGACCTCGGCCTGTGTCACTCCTTCGCCATAAAGGTTGCCTGCCGATGTGGCCACCACGTCCTGTGTGCCGTCCTGGTTGACACGCTTGGCCATCACAGCCGGATTGAAGATCACCTCGGTCAGCTTGTCGATCATCTGTTCGGGAGTCTCACCCTCTTCGAGCGGCAGACAGCAGGGACTGATCTTGCCGGTTTCGGCCAGAAAGAAATCTTTCGAGAATTCAGGCTTGAATTTATCGGTGGAGTAGTGGTGGTGAATGCCATTGCCGAACCACACCTGTTTCAGATATTTCTCGAACGCCTTGAAATCGGCCGATTCGCGGTCGCCTTCATAGTTCTGGTATATTCGTTCGAGAAGCTGGCGGATCTGAAGATTGTAGCGTCCGTTCTGATCCCAGATTATGTCGCGGCCCATCTGAGCTGCCTGCGTCAGGTAATAGACCATTGTGCGCTGACGCGGGGTCAGACGGTCGAATTCGGGCACTTCGTAACGGAGCACCTCGATGTCGGCGAAACGGTCGACGTGATAGTTGAAGTTCTTGTCGACATAGGCGTTGGCGCCGAGGCCGGCCATTGTGCCGATGATTAGTGTCGGGATGATCTTTTTCATTCGTATTATATTTAAGTTGTCAGTTGTTTGTCATTTTTATTCCACATACAGTACGAGTCCCTTCAGATATTCACCTTCGGGATGCGATATGTCGATTGGATGGTCGGCCGGCTGCGAGAGCTGGTGCAGTATCCGCACCTTGCGCCCGGACCGGGCGGCGGCTGTGAAGACCGCCATTCGGAACATGTCGCGCGAGATGGCTTGCGAGCAGGAGAACGTGAACAGTATTCCGCCCGGCTTGATCTTCTCGAATGCCTTGGCGTTAAGTTTGCGGTAACCGATAAGTCCGTTCTTGATCGCGCCACGGTGTTTGGCGAATGCCGGCGGGTCGAGCACGATGAGATCATATTTGTCGCCGGGCATGTCGGCGAGGAATTTGAATGCGTCTTCAGCATAAGTCCTGTGCCTCGGGTCATCGGGGAAATTGAGCGCGATATTGGCGTCTGTGAGTGCCGCCGCTTTTGTCGATGAGTCGACAGAGTCGACCGTGACGGCACCTCCGCGCATGGCATAGACCGAGAATCCGCCGGTGTAGCAGAACATGTTGAGCACCGTTCTTCCCGCAGCGAATTTCTCGAGAAGGCTGCGGTTCTCGCGTTGGTCGACAAAGAAGCCTGTCTTCTGTCCTTTTAGCCAGTCGATGTTGAACTGGAGACCGTTCTCGGTGGCGATGTTGCCGTCGTAGCTGCCCACGAGGTATTCATTTTCCGGATCGAGGCCGGCCTTGTAGGGGAGCGTGGTCTCGCTTTTGTAGTATACGTTACGTATCCTGGCTTCAGGAAGGCGGGTAAGGGCTTCCGCTATGGCCCGTCGGGCTAAATGCATGCCGGGAGAGTGTGCCTGCATCACGGCCGTGTCGCCGTAGATGTCGACTATCAGACCGGGCAGGAAATCCCCTTCGCCGTGTACAAGGCGGAAACAGTCATTGTCGGTGCGGATCAGCCCGAGCGAGCGGCGAAGTGTGTAGGCACTCACCAGACGCTTGAAATAGAAATCTTCTGGAAGTGTGTCGATGCCGAATTCAAGAATGCGCACTGATATGCTGCCGATCTGGAAGTGCCCGGTGCCGAGCACATTGCCGTCGCAGTCGGTGACTGTTACTATGTCGCCCTCCTCTATGTCGGCGGGGAGTGTGGCGATCGCCCCGGAGAAGACCCAGGGGTGATGACGCAGCAGTGACTCTTCCTTGCCGGGGCGCAGCCGGACAGCGCCCTTTTCATCTGACTTCTGCGGGGTATGCGGTTTGGTTTTCATCTGCGTTATGATGTGGAATGATGGTTCTTTGGTATGTTCTTTATTTGAAAAGTCTTATGATATCCATTCCGTTGGCGTAGACAAGCAGAAGGATCAGGATGATCATTCCGGTTATCTGCGCGCGCTCCATGAATTTCTCGCTCGGTTTGCGGCGGAATATCACCTCGTAAAGCAGGAACATGACGTGACCGCCGTCGAGTGCCGGAATCGGAAGTATGTTCATGAACGCCAGAGCGACCGAGAGAAAAGCTGCTATGTTCCAGAATGCTATCCAGTCCCATTTCTCGGGGAAGATGCTCCCGATAGATCCGAAACCACCTATGGAGCTTGCTCCCTCTTTCGTGAATACCATCTTCATCGATTTCGTATAGCTTACAAGGCGGTCTGTGCCCATCTCTATGCCGCGCGGAACCGACTCGAAGAGACCATAGCGTTTCTCTTTATAGTTGTAGAATGCCGACGGGTCGATTTCAAGTCCGATTCCCATCTTTGACGATGCCGAGAGTGCGACATTCTTTGTGATTGTGTCGGTGTGTTCTCCGGTTTTGCGGGCAAGCGTTATGGCCACGGTCTCGTTGTCGTGTCCTCGGAGTGTGCGCAGAAAGTCTGTCAGCGAGGGCGTTGGCGTATTGCCGATGGCCAGGATCTCGTCTCCTTTCATCAGTCCTCCCTTTGCCGCTCCTTCGCCGGGTGTGACCTGTGTGATACGGGCAGGAAATCTGTAAGTCAGAAAGCTGACAGTCGCCGTGTCGCTTTTCGCCTCGTTGTCAAGACTGAAAATGAAATTGTCAGGGATGCGGATATCAACGGTGTCTTTGCCGTCGCGCAGCACTGTTACTGTGCGGGCCTGCACCATGTCGAGACGGTCTTCGTATGGGTTGTCAAGAGGCTTGCCGTCGGCCAGCAGGGGAATGTCGCCGTTGTGAAAGCCGGCTTTCAGGGCTTCTCCCGAATATTCCATACCCATGCGGGCCTCGCTGAAGGGCACGTATTTTTCTCCTGTGGCATAGACTATGCCTGCATAGATTATGATGGCAAGCAGGAAGTTGAACAGCACTCCGGCCACCATGACGAGAAGCCGCTGCCATGCCGGTTTTGACCGGAATTCCCATTCCTGGGCCGGCTGTTTCATCTGTTCGGTGTCCATCGATTCGTCGATCATGCCTGATATCTTGCAGTATCCGCCGACAGGCAGCCATCCTATGCCGTATTCCGTACCGCCCCAGAACGACTCCTTATCTGCAGGTGTCTTTTCGGTGCTGCCGGTTATCTCATCGGTGTTGTCGGTTGCATTCTTGATCTGATTCTCATCTGATTCTGAATCTTTCAGTTTTTTAGTTTTGCCGAAGAATCCGTAATAGCGTCTGGGCTTCCATTTGAAGATTTCGGTCCAGGGGTCGAAGAATATGTAGAATTTTTCGACACGGACGCCAAATAACCGGGCGAAAAGAAAATGCCCGAATTCATGTATTATCACGAGTATGGCAAAAGCGAGAATGAGCTGGGCCGCCTTTATGAGAAATGTTTCCAATTTTATTAAGTAAATAAGTTCTTTCTGATTAAATATGTAGTGCTTTCCCTTGTTCGTTTATATGTGGTCAAGCATGGATTCCGCGAACATTCTGGTCTCACGGTTGGTCGATACAAGAGTGTCGATGCTGATGTCGTCGGAATACTCCATTCTGTTCATTGCGGTTTTCGCAATCACTGACATGTCTGTAAACCGGATTCTTCCCCGGAGGAAGGCTTCAACAGCAACCTCGTTGGCGGCGTTCAGAATGCAGGGCATGTTGCCACCTTTCGCGATTGCCTCGAAAGCGAGACGCAGCATCGGGAATCTTTCCATGTCGGGTGCCTCGAAAGTAAGTGTCGCGTAGTCCCGGAGCGACAGGGGAGGAGTATCGGTCGCGAGTCGCTCGGGATATCCGAGTGCGTAGCGGATGGGGAGATGCATGTCGGGCACTCCGAGCTGAGCCTTTATGGAGCCGTCGTGAAATTCCACCATCGAGTGTATCACAGACTGTGGATGGACTGCGATCTCGATATTGCGCGGGTCGCAGTCGAAAAGCCATCTTGCCTCGATCATCTCGAAGCCTTTGTTCATCATCGAAGCCGAGTCTATGGTGACTTTTGCCCCCATGTCCCAGTTCGGATGCCGCAGTGCGTCATCGACCGTCACGTTCTCAAGTTCTTTCGACGACAGAGTGCGGAACGGCCCGCCGCTTGCGGTGAGTATAATCTTTCTCATTGCTGGCCTATTTTCTCCGGCGAGACACTGAAAAATGGCTGAATGTTCGCTGTCGACCGGTATGATCTCCGATTCTGAATCTTTCAGAAGACGAGTGATGAGTTCGCCGGCTACAACAAGAGTCTCTTTGTTGGCGAGTGCGATTCGTTTCCCTGCCCGTATAGCTTTTACGGTAGGAATAAGACCGCTGTAGCCGACCATTGCCGTGACCACGGTGTCTGCTTCTCCCATGGCAGCGATGTCGGCCACCGCATCATCTCCGGCCTCGACTTCTATCGGCAGGTCGGCGAGGGCTCCACGCAGATTCTCATGCCTGCTTTTGTCAGCTATGGCCACACGTCGTGGACGAAACTCTCTCGCCTGGCGGGCGAGAAGTTCCCAGTTTCGGCGCGCTGCAAGTCCAACTGTCCGGAATCTTCCGGGATACTCGCGTATTATATCAAGAGTCTGCGTGCCTATGCTCCCGGTGCTCCCGAGAATCACTATGTTTGTCGCCTCTTTGTTTTCGGGCATCATTATTATTGTCCTGTTGGTTTCTGGTTATATATATATATTAAGGTGTGGGTCGGCTTTTCCGATTCTCTTACAACCGACCTCTTGGAGCCTCGAAAGTCTCAGACTCATCATTGTTGTCACGCTGAGGTGGCCCGAGATATTCATAAGGCACAATGGCAAGACCGTTGTGCCACATTCGCACACGAAGCCGCCTCGTTCCCCTGGAATCGGGTGAGGGAGCAAGGGCTATGATCTGGCCTGAGTTGACATTGTCGCCTATTCCGACGAGCGGAGAACCGACACCGACATACGATGAAGCGAAGCCGCGCGGGTGCTGCACGACTATCACGTAGCCGTGGTCGGGAATGGAGTGGTAGAGCGCGATCACAGAGCCGTCGGCCGCGCACTGTATGCTTTCGTCAACAGGCATTATTATCTCTCCTTCTTCGTTTGTACGTGAGTCTGAGGTGAAAATCCCGTCGGCAGTGACAGGAGAGAAAATAATACCGTCGGCTGCAAGCGGAGCGAGAACCGAAATGTTGAACCGTTCGCGTTCCTCCATCTGCGATATGAACAACTGTTCGGCTACGCTTGCGCTCAAGAGTGAGTCGGATGACTGTTCTCCGGAGACCGGAGTCACTGAAGCCGAGTCTGCCGGGACCCTTCCGGTGTCGGTCACGCGGAGATAGTTCTCTATATAAGAGTTGTTGACTTCAAACGCTTCCATAAGCGAGTCGAGTCTGAGAAGACCCTCTTCGGTCGCCGACCGCTGGGATTCCTTGAGATAGCCCGGCAGCAGAGCGCGGAGTGGTGTCAATGATATGACAGCCCCGGCACAGACGACTGATGCCACGCAGAGACCTGCGGCCGCGGCCAGGAGTCCCGGCCGGGAAAAGCGATACGAAGCGACCTCGCAGAGATGCGTCTCGTCTTCGACTGTGATCTTGTATTTCCGATGCTGTCTCATGATGTTGGCCTTGTTTCTGAGAAACCGAATGTGGATGTCAGATATGGCCACACTCCGTTTAAATAACGAAGTTAGCAAAAAATCCGCATAATTTCGTCATCACTATGATAAAAAAACTTATTAGGAGTCTGAAATTAATGCACAAATCAAAAAAAAAGTGCAATTTCGTTTGTATATTAAAAATAATGTGTAATTTTGCAAAAAGTTTCCGGGGAGTCCTTATGTGCTTTTTGGAAATTGATGCGCGGACAGACTGTCCGCGAGGATTCGTGACTAACCCAAAATTACTCTATCTGACTGAACGTAGACACTCTGTTGTAAAAATACGACAGAATAATAAGAAATTTTAAAACAATTTAAAAGTTCTTAACGTTAATAAACCAGACAATAATTCTATTCTTAAACAATTACAGTATGAAAGCTAAGAATCTTTACTACGTAATGGCTCTTTGCGCTGGCTCGTTTGCATGCAGCAATACGGCAATGGCGCAGGATGTGTTTGTGGATGATGCTGCCACTGTGACAGAGTTCACTTGCGACAACACCAACCACTATTACTCAAACTGGCGTAACAACTGGTTCATCGAGATCAGCGCAGGTGGCAACCAGCCTCTCGTTGAGCGCGGTTATGTTGATCCCGACCACGCCCTCAAACCCGTTGACGGCAAGAAATGGACTGCAGCATATAGCGTAGGTTTCGGCCGCTGGGTGACTCCCTACCTCGGTCTCCGCTTCAAAGGCATGTACGGATCGCTCCACTGGGACACTCCCAACACTCCCGCTGAGGCTCTTGCAAACGAGGGCTGGAGCCACTCGAAGCACGCAAGCCTCTCGCTTGAGTTAATGTGGGACATGTTCAACTCTCTCGGCGGTGTGAACCAGAACCGTGTCTTCTCTATCATTCCTTTCGTAGGTCTCGGCGGTGACGCCAACTGGGACTTCCTTGGCAAAGGCAAGACTCACGAACCCGTGGCTTCAAACTGCCTCCGCGATTACCCCAAGAACTTGGATCAGTATTACGGCACAGACTACAAGACTGTACAGTGGACTCTCCCCGTGTTCGCAGGTCTTCAGTTCCGTTTCCGTCTCTGCAAGTATGTTGACTTCTTCGCTGAGGCTCGCGCGGCTTTCTATGCTGACAACTGGAACAACAACGTAAGCGGCAACTCTTTCGATGCTCTCGTTCAGGCTATGGGCGGTTTCAACTTCAACATCGGCGGCCGTGGCTGGAATACTTTCAACGAGTGCAACTACGTTTCGCAGATCGCTGCCCTCAACGGTCAGGTCAACGACCTCCGCGCCCAGCTCCTCGCTTGCGGCCAGACTGTCGCTGCCCTTCAGGCTCAGCTCCCCTGTCCCGAGGTTGTGGAGAAAGACTGTGTGAACGCTCCTCTCATGGCTACTGTTCGCTTCACTATCAACAGTGCCAAGATTCTTCCCACAGAGGAGGTCAACATCTACTCTATGGCTGAGTGGCTCAAGGCTAACCCCAACGAGAAGATCATCATCGCAGGTTATGCTGACAAGGACACCGGTACATCTGAATACAACATGAAGCTCTCGCAGCGTCGTGCCGACGCAGTCAAGGCTGAGCTCGTGAACACCTACGGCATCGCAGAGGATCGCCTCTCGACCGCAGCGTTCGGCTCGGATGTTCAGGAATATCCTTCTAACAACGACTGGAACCGTATCGTGATCTTCAAGCAGTAAGCTGCGCGAGGATATTGAATATCGGCGGGGACTTTCCATCGGGAAAGTCCCCGTTCGTTTTTTGCTTTTCGCACTCTGTGACGTAAAATATTGTGTTAAATTCAGGGTTGAATCGAACCGTTTAAAGGTTTTTAACGTTGAAGAAGTAAAACCGGCGGAACTCGTTTTGCTGATAAGTGATCCTCCGGAGATGTTTGAAATTTAACTAAATTCTATTCTTAAAAACACACAGTATGAAAGCAAGAAATCTTTACCTCGCAACAGCTGTTTGCGCTGGGTCCCTCGCTATCGGAAATGTCGCCAACGCACAGGACGTGTTTGTCGATGACGCCGTTTCTGTGACGGAATTCACTTGCGACAACTCGAACCACTATTTCTCCAACTGGCGTGACAACTGGTTTATCGAGATCGGTGCGGGAGCCAACCAGCCTCTCGTGGAAAAAGGAACCGCCGGCCATACGCAGCATTCTGTGATGGCCAAGAAGTGGACAGCATCCTATAGCTTCGGTTTCGGCCGCTGGATGTCTCCCTATCTCGGATTCCGCATCAAGGCCATTGGCGGTGCTCTCCATTGGGATACTCCAGTTCCCGGTGCTGAACAGTATGGCTGGAGCCGTTCGAAACATGTCGGCCTGCATGCCGAGCTCATGTGGGACATGTTCAACTCTATCGGCGGTGTCAACCCAGACCGTGTCTTCTCGATCATTCCGTTCGTAGGTCTCGGCGGTGATGCCAACTGGGACTTCAAGAACCATTTCAACAAGCAGCCGGCAGCCACCAACATCACACGCGAGTATTCGATGCGTGATCCCAAGGCCGTGCAGTGGACTCTTCCTGTTTCTGCCGGTTTACAGCTGCGCTTCCGTCTCAGCAAATATGTTGACTTCTTCGCTGAGGCCAGAGCCACTTTCTATGCCGACAACTGGAACAATGTCGCAACTGGATCTTCGATCGAGTCGCTGGTTAGCGCCATGGGCGGTTTTAACTTCAACATCGGTGGTCGCGGATGGAATTCGTTCAACGAGTGCAACTACGTATCGCAGATTGCGGCTCTCAACGGTCAGGTCAACGACCTTCGCGCACAGCTTCTCGCGTGCGGCCAGACAGTAGCCGAGCTCCAGTCTCAGCTCCCCTGTCCGGAGGTGGTTCAGAAAGACTGTGTCAACGCACCCCTTATGGCGACAGTACGCTTCACTCTTGACAGCGACAAGATCCTGCCCACAGAGGAAGTCAATGTCTATTCGATGGCTGAATGGCTCAAGGCCAACCCCAACGAGAAGATCGTCATTGCGGGCTACGCCGACAAGGACACCGGTACTTCCGACTACAACATGGAACTCTCCAAGCGCCGCGCCGAAGCTGTCAAGAATGAACTCATCAACACATACGGAATCTCGGCCGACCGTCTTGAGACCAAGGCATTCGGATCTGACGTCCAGGAGTATCCTTCTCACAATGACTGGAACCGTATCGTGATCTTCAAGCAGTAAATTGCATGCTGTGATCACTATAAAGAAAGAGACCCTTCGGGGTCTTTTTTTTATGTCGTTCAGATATGTTGTATAACATGTGGCCAAAACCGTCCCCAACGGCGATTTTGGCCGCTTTTTTTATTGCCGTGTTAAATTTATTTTGTAAGTTTGCAGTGAAGAATCCCGCAAGTCGGGATCCGGATTCAGAAATACCTAAATCTAAACTGATTAACATGAATATCAATGAGATTCTGGCCAATCTTGAGGCCAAGCATCCCGGAGAGAACGAATTTCTCCAGGCAGTGAAAGAAGTTCTTCTTTGCGTAGAAGACGTTTACAACCAGCATCCCGAATACGAGAAAGCCCGTATAATCGAGCGAATGGTGGAGCCTGACCGTATCTTCACATTCCGTGTGACTTGGGTAGACGACAAAGGCGAGGTGCAGAACAATATCGGCTATCGCGTGCAGTTCAACAACGCCATCGGTCCCTACAAGGGAGGTATCCGTTTCCATGCTTCAGTTACCCTTTCGGTTCTTAAATTCCTCGGCTTCGAGCAGACATTCAAAAACGCTCTTACAACTCTGCCCATGGGCGGTGCGAAGGGTGGTTCCGATTTCAGCCCCCGCGGCAAGAGCGATGCTGAAATCATGCGTTTCTGCCAGGCATTCGTGCTGGAGCTCTGGCGCAATCTCGGTCCCGACCGCGATGTTCCCGCAGGTGATATCGGCGTAGGCGGACGTGAGGTCGGCTATATGTACGGTATGTACAAGAAACTCGCACGCGAGAACACCGGCACATTCACAGGCAAGGGCCTTTCGTTCGGCGGCAGCCGCATACGTCCCGAGGCTACAGGTTTCGGTGCCCTCTATTTCGTGGAGCAGATGCTCAAGGATCTCAACCAGGATATCAAAGACAAGACAATTGCGGTTTCCGGCTTCGGCAACGTGGCTTGGGGCGCAGCCAAGAAAGCTACTGAACTCGGCGGCAAGGTCGTGACTATCTCCGGTCCCGACGGTTACATCTACGATCCCGCAGGTCTTAATGACGAGAAGATCGAATACATGCTCGAACTTCGTGCTTCCGGCAACGATATCGTTGCTCCCTATGCAGACAAGTTCCCCGGTTCGCAGTTCTTCGCCGGCAAGAAGCCCTGGGAGCAGAAAGTCGACATAGCTCTTCCCTGCGCAACCCAGAACGAGCTCGGCGAGGAAGATGCAAAGAAACTTATCGCCAACAATGTGCTCCTCGTTGCAGAGGTGTCTAACATGGGCTGTACAGCCGAGGCTATCGACGCGTTCATCAGCAGCAAGACTCCGTATGCTCCCGGCAAAGCTGTCAACGCCGGCGGTGTTGCGGTTTCAGGTCTTGAGATGACTCAGGATGCCGAGCATCTTCAGTGGAGTGCCCAGAAGGTTGACGACATGCTCCATGAGATCATGTTCAACATCCACGAGGCTTGCGTAGAGCATGGCCGCGAAGAGGGTTACATCAACTACATGAAGGGTGCCAACATCGCTGGCTTCCTCAAGGTGGCAGATGCAATGATGGCTCAGGGTGTGATCTGATAAACACCACAGACAAGTCAATAACAAAGCGGGTGCGCCAATGGCGCACCCGCTTTCGTTTAGGATTTTTGTTATATATCAGCACCGGCGAGAGTCAGAATCTCCGACGGGTCGGATACGATATGGTCGGCATATGCTCCGCGGAGTTCAGATACAGGCCGGAATCCCCATGTCACACCTACTGAACCGATGCATGCCCTTCGGGCGGTCTCCATGTCGACCGCGGAATCTCCGACCATCAGAATGTCGGCTTTGGGTGTCGGACACTCGTTGAGCAGCGCGAACACCACCGACGGATCCGGTTTTCTCGGACAGTCCGGGCGCTCGCCGCGTATGGCCGAGAATTGTATCTGCGGAAAGTAATGCGCGATTATGCGTTCTACAGCGGCCTGATACTTGTTGGAGGCGACGGCGACCTTTATCCCTTTTGCTGTCAGAGTCTCAAGAAGTTCCGGCATTCCCGGATATGCTTCCGTGCGTTCGGTGCAGTGTTCGTCATAATACCTGCGGAAGTCTTCGAGAAGCATCTCGATTGTCTCCTGAGAGGCATCGGGAGCGGCTCGCTCCATAAGCCGTCTGATGCCATTTCCCACCATATAGTTGTAGGCAGTCAGTGGATGCTCGGCATATCCCCCCTTGCGGAGAGCATAATTGCATGCGTTCCCGAGATCAGCGATTGTGTTGAGCAGAGTGCCGTCGAGATCAAAGATTACAAGTTTTTTCATATAGCTAATGTTTTGTATGTTTGTCATTCAGATGATTGAAGTCGGTCAAACGACTTCTGTTCTCAGAACGGGTATCCGATCGAGAAATGAAATGAATGGTCGCGTCCCCATCTCGGATGCAGCAACGGCCACGGCTCCTGGTTGATGGCCGGGTTGTGTGCTTTCATTCCGAGATCGAATCTGACAAGGAAGTAGTTGAAATCCATTCGGATGCCGGCCCCGTAGGCTGCGGCAAATTCCTTGTAGAAAGAGTTGAGGCGGAACATTCCGTATGGCTGGGTGGCATAATCGCGTATCGTCCAGATATTGCCGGCATCGATAAAGAGGCCGCCCTCTATTACCCAGAACAATTTGGCGCGATATTCGATGCTGAAGTTCATGCGTATGTCACCGCACTGGTAGATGAAGTCACTTACTGAGTTTGTGCCCGGAAAGCGGCCGGGTCCCAGAGTGCGGACATCCCATCCGCGCACTCCGTTGGCGCCTCCGCCGTAAAATCTCTTCTCGAACGGCATTATGGAACTGTTGCCATAAGGTATGCCGATTCCGAATCCGGCATAACATGCCAGAGCGTTGCGGCGGTCGAATGAGTGAAGATATGAGAAATCCGCGTCGGCGCGGACATACTGGGCATAGTTGATGCCGAATACTTTGTAGGGATTCTCATGGAAATCTCTGTGGGGATTGACCGCACGGCTTATGCCGAAAAGCAGATTGCCTGCCGTCTCGGCCTGAGCGCGTATGGTGAAGATGTCTTTTTCCCGACGCAGACTGAATGGCGACGGCTTGCGCTTGGTAGTGTAGTAGAAATTAAAACCGGCCCGCATTATGAAATGATCCTCATAACTGTATCTGAGAAGCGGGTTGTCTGGAGCTATCTGGTCAAGAAATCCGTTTGTGCTGTTGGGAAGGTAGACATAATTTATATCGACGGGAGTGAATGTATAACGGTAGCGCGCCGAGTGCTCGCTCCATTTGTAGCTCCATCCGGCGGTAGATATTATGCGTGTATATTCCGGCCGCTCCTGATAGTTCATCGAAATGTGCAGCTCGGTCGAGGCCTTTATCTTTTTCTTGAAATTCTCGCGCAGCAGTGGTGCCTTGAATTTGGGGAATGTCACGGATGTCTCCACTCCATACTCCATGAAGCGGTTGTGGATGAATCCGTCAAGATGGCCGTTGATGGCCTGATAGCTTCCCCGAAGCTTGAAATTCAAGGTCTCGGATCCGCGTCCGGCGTTACGGTGCGTATAGTTGACTCCGAGAGCCACGCCGAGGTCTCCCTCGGAGTTCGTTCCTTCGACTTCAAGAGCGACTGACTGCGACCTGTTGGGGGTGAGAAGTATATAGGCGTCAAGAAGCCCGGTGTCTCCGGTGGCGAGAACAGGCACCATGCGTATCTGCGCGAACTTCAGGATGGAAAGCCTTCCGAATGCCTCATATGTATGGTCGATGTCGCGTTGACGGAATCTTGCCCCGCGTTTCAGAAAGCAGTTCTCATATATGACCTGGGGACGAAGATATTCTTTTCCCCCATAGAGTATTGTCAGATCTTTGTAGCTGACGGTGTCTTTTGCCGTGTAATCGCGCGGATCGGGGTTGCGTGTTCCGTCATAGTCCGTTATGACGACAATGTCGCGGACGGTGTAGACACGATGGGTGTCGATATCGGTTTTTCTCGTCTCTATCGGATATGGAGGATGTACGGTCATAGTGAGTCCTACACTCTTTGAACCTTCGGTCGTATCGGCGTTGAATGTTATGAACTCCTTGGAGAATGCCCAGTAACCCCGGTTGCGCATCCTGTCGGTGATCCACTGGCGCTGCGACTCAAGTTCGCGGCGGTCGAGTCTGTGTCCCGGCCTGACGATAAAACGTGCTGAATCACGCATGATGATCCGGCGGAGAGTGTCGTCGGGAAAATCATATGCCACACTGTCGATGATGTGGGGCAGACCTGCGTCAAGCTGATAGCGCAACCTGATTTTTTTGTGCCTGCGGTCCGGGAAACTGTCAATTCTGACTTCCGAGGCGAGAAAGCCTGCGTTGCGCATGGCTTTCAGCAACTGTGCCGAATCGGTCATGGTGGCGTTTCTGTCATAGATCACCGGCGCTTCTCCGAGTCGGCGCATCCATTTGTTCCACCATTTTGTCGAGTCGCTGCCGCTCATGTTGTAGACGCCGAGGCGAAGTCGCGATATGTGAAGCACCCTGTTGTTGGGCCGTTGCCTGATATATGTCATCATGGTCTGGCTGTCGAGGGTTCCGGTGGAATCATTGACCGAGACATCTACGTCGTCAAGCAGATATCTTCCCTCAGGCACATGGCGTGTCGTGGAGCATGCGCCCGCGAGAAGCATGACACACACGGCCGTAAGGGCATGAGACAGGCGGGTCAGCATTCTTTTTCTCATCCGGCAGACGTTTCTCTTTTGATTCCGAATCCGGGGTCGATTCTGATTCCGGCACATACGGCAAATGTGGCGGCGCAGCATATCATGACCCACCAGAAGAAATTGACATATCCCTGCGGGCCTATTCCGTCGAACAGGCAAAGATCTGCCAGCAGATGGTGGAGCCATCCGGCGGCCATGCCCGGAAGCATCATGCCGAGAGCCATGAATGCGGTGCAGAATGCGTAATGTGACGTCTGGCTCTCACCACGGCTGAAATAGATAAGATAGAGCATGAATGCCGTGAATCCGAAACCATAGCCGAACTGCTCGATGCCTATTGCCGCGCATATCAGGGCGAAACTGTCGGGCTGCCACATGGCGAGTCCGCAGTAGAAAATGCATGGCAGAGTCAGGCTCATGGCCATCGGCCACAGCCAGTGTCTCAGACCGTCGCGTGCTATGGCAAGACCTCCCAGGATTCCTCCTGCAAGCAGAGCGACTACGCCGACAGTGCCGTTGACGAAGCCGATTTCAGATGTCGACAGTCCGAGTCCGCCTTCCGAATGAGGGGCCTTTAGAAACGGCTGGACGAGCTTGACGCACATTGCCTCCGGAAGCCTGTAGAGCAGCATGAATGCAAGTGCCCTGAAAATATGAGGCTTACGGAAAAATGTCACGAATGTCATCGCAAAGTTTCTGCATATGCTCCGTGCGGTGACACCGGGTAGATGCCGGTCTTTTTCCGCTACCGGTATCATGAAGAGGTGATAGGCGAAAATCGCCGTGAAAAACAGCGACAGGATGATAAACACAAGACTCCATGCCGTGGCCACGCTCTTGCAGTTCTCTTCAAGCACGCCTGCAAGAATGACAAGTCCTCCCTGCCCGATGACGCTCGCTATGCGGTAGAATGTGGATCTGACTCCGACATATGCGGCCTGGTCGTGTGGATCAAGCTCGATCATGTAGTAACCGTCCGCAGCTATGTCGTGCGTAGCCGAGAAGAAAGCCATCAGCCAGAAGCAGGTCAGAGTGGCGGAGAAGAAGAACGGGGCCGGAAGAAGAAGTCCCGCTGCTCCCGCCGTCAGGGCTATCGCAAGCTGCATCGCTACAGTCCATTTCCTTTTGGTGCCGACAAGATCTACAAACGGACTCCAGAACGGCTTTATGACCCACGGCAGATAAAGCCATCCGGTATAGAAGGCCATCTCCGTAAGACCGATCCCCATATTGGTGTACATGAGCACAGTCAGCACATTGACCGCGAAATAGGGGAGTCCCTCGGCCACGTAGAGTGTTGGAATCCATGTCCATGGCGAACGTCTTTTCGCCTCTTTGCGGATGATCGTCTTATTCATATAGTTTCATGAGTCTGGTGCCGGGGTAATAGAAATCGAGTATCTCCCGGAAACTTTTTCCTTTATAAGCCATATGGGCAGCACCGATCTGGCAGAGTCCGACGCCGTGTCCCCAGCCATGACCTTCAAGCCTGAAACCATATTGAGCCGGATATGCGTCAAACCATGAGCTTTTGAGACAGTCAGCCGCCAAAAGCCGTCTGATTGCCAAAGTCTTTCCGATTGAGAACGAGCCTTCCGCCCCCTCGACTGCCAGTCTGGTTATTCTGCCGGAAGCTCCCCGTTCTAACGGAGTGAGTCTGGTGATATCGCCGACATCGACGCCGTATCTTGTTTTCAGTCGCTTTCTTAATTCTTCCTTCCCGACAAAAGCTGTCCAGTCGCGGAAATCAGTTGTGTCGCGGTCGAAGTTCTTCAGAATCGTGCCGAGAAACTTTGCCCGCCCGGATTCCTCCATATCAGTAAGATTGCACCAGGGGTCAGGTTTGGAACACAGGTAGTCTCGGTCGTGCTCTGACCAGCATGACGAGAATAGCTCCGTATAGCCTCCGCAGCATTTGGAAAACCTTGCGTCGGCTGTCTCTCCTGACGAATCGGCGATAACAAGTCCGCGCGTCTGGCGTGCGGCTTCCGAGGCGGCAGTCCCGCCACTGGAATGAATGCCCTGATAACGCTGGCAATGGTCATCGCTGCACACGTCGAATCCGGTGTGTGAATCCGACTCCTCCCATTCGGTCACTCCGCATCCGCAGAAACGGGCTGCCGACGGCGTCTTTTCGCCGTAACCTTTTATTTTGCGGTGTGCCCAGCTGCGAGATATGACTGCGTGAGCTTTTAAGAATTCAATAGGGGCGGAAGGATTCATCTCGCTGCCCGTCACGGATTCGACATACTGCTCAAGGGGCAGACGGTTGACAATGTGTATCTTCCCTTGGGGAGAGGAGAGAGGTTCAAGTTCCCCTCCGACAATAGCCGCGATTTTCATTTGCCAATGGAATCCGCAGCCGATAAGCATGTTGCCTATCAGGTGTCCTGAATGTACGTGAGCCGTCTCGGGGATCCCGTCGGTAAGCAGTCCGACCCTTATCTCCGGTTCCTGTGTCATAGCCGGAAATGTTTCAGGATCGTCGTCGGCAGCGTGCCGGCAAAGGCTACTTCTCCATAGATGGCCTTCATTATGTCTGCGTCAAGACGTTCGAAGTCTTCGCGCCGGGGAGTTATCACAAGTCCGGCCATGTCAATCGCTCCGGGGCTTATCAGATATCTCTCTCTTCCTTCGGAATGGAAACATGACGGCCTGTGGCGGCGGCGCGGCACTACAATGCATCTCAGCAGACCGCTGTCGCCAGTCCAGAAAAAGGCGTTTACAAGCCCCTGGTCTGCTTCTCCGGTGTCGGCGTCGATTCCGAATGCGTGGTGTGCCAGCGCGAGTGTTTTCATGCCGGTGGCGTCGGGAGTGATGACTGCGCTTATGAATTGGAACGGCAGACTGAGACCTGATTCCGCTGAAGTCATGAATCCGTGTCGGTGATCTGGATGAAATGACTCGGCAAGACGTATCAATGGCAGTTCAGTCTTGAGCACAGCCTGCACGTGCATGTGATCGGGAGCCGACGCGCCGGCGCGTGCCCCGTTGAAAAAGAACGTGAGATCCGGCGCGGCTTCGGCCATGACGGCTATGTCGAGCGGTATTCTGTCCTGAGGTCTGTGGGTCTTTGACGCTATTGTGAAATGCACAGGCAGCACAGGATAAGGGTTGACAAGAAAATCCCATCCGTCGGGCCATTCGTAGGATATCTGTTCAGAAGGGCGGTTGGATGAGCAGAGAAAACAGGGGCGGGCGGCCACCGAGGCCGCGTCGACCGATGCTCCTGTGGAGCGAATCCGTGCAGGATTGTGCTGCACCGCACCAGCGAGGTCTTCGAGAACCAGCGCACGGCGTTCGGCCTCACGGAGTCTGAAGAAATTGTCGCGTGCCTCGGGCCAGAGGTCGAGCTGCTGCTCGATCACGCTGTTGATCATTTCAGTGGTCAGTGGGTGAAGTGCCATCAGTTTTCGTCGAATCTGTCAAAGTCATCATCATCATCATCGTCGTCGCATCCGGGATCTTCCGGAGCATCAAGAAATCCCCATGGCCCGGCAGTAGCGCCGGGGAAAAGCCATCCGCCACGGTTTCCTCCCGCCGCGTCATAGTTCTGGCGGACGCGTGCCATGAGTTCGAACGACCGGACACAGTCTTTATATGTATTGTTGGCATTGATGCGTTCCTGCGACAGAGCGGCGTCAGAATTGCCCTCCCAACGGCGGCAAAGGTAAAGCGATGTGAATATACGTCCGATCGAGTAGTCCCTGCTGATGCGCAGAGCCATGGCGTAGTCTTCGCCGTAACTGACGTTCGGAAACAGAAACCGCCTTGCCACCGGTGTGAAGAAAGCTCGGGGTGCCCCAAGACCATTGATGCGCAGAGCATTGTTCGGACCGTTGCTGTCGGTCCATTCGTCGTGGCTTACAAGTCCCGGCGGAATCGTCTCTCCGTCGAAGTTGACAAGAGTGTAGCTGCCGATGACCATGGCGTGGTTGCCGCTGCGGAATTTGGAAACGATAGTCGCTACAGTATCCGGAGAATTGTAAAGGTCGTCTGAGTCGAGCTGAATGGCGAATCTGCCGCAGCGCGGATCAAGCAGCGCGCGGTTCCAGCATCCTCCGATTCCGAGCCGTTCGGATGATGCTGCCTTTATCAGCACGAGCCGCGGGTCATCGATTGCCTCGAGAAGTTGCCGGGTGCCGTCGGTCGAATCATTGTCGACCACGATGACGTTCATCGCGAATGACGTTTTTTGTCCGAGCGCGGAGTTGACAGCATCCATTATGGTCCGGACTCTGTCGCGGACAGGTATTATCACCGACGCCTCGACAGGAAAGGACTCTGAGTCATAGTCTACCTTTTCCTGCCTTG
The DNA here is from genome assembly GCA_009775355.1 of Muribaculaceae bacterium. Lineage (GTDB taxonomy): Bacteria > Bacteroidota > Bacteroidia > Bacteroidales > Muribaculaceae > Lepagella. Next base: position 53,225 of record VSPN01000001.1, on the reverse strand, counting down.
AAGTGTCGACTGCGGCGTCGATCTCGTGAAGATGCTGTGTAAGGGCTTCCTCCATCTGGCGCTGGTAGTCGCGGTTGCGCGGATCTACATAGTCATGTTGTTTTTTGCCGCTTGCCCGAAGATCGCTTTTTGAGACCGTATAGAGATACTCGGGGATCATGGCTATCATCTTTCCCATAGTGACCCGAAGTCTCATGGCGTACCATCCGCCGTCGGCCATGGCCGACTCCTCGTTCATGTCTTCAGTGGCTGCAAGAACGTCGGCGGCGTTGAGCAGCACGAGCGGCCCGAAATCAAAGTCGTCGCGTACGGATCCGGGCTGATAGTCGATCACCGGGTGGTCCGCAGTCGTGCCGTCTGGAAGCCTGTCACGGTAGCAGCAGTATGTAAGCGTCGAATCGACATCGGCAGCCACTTCGGTCAGCCTGTGTATGCAATGCGGATCCAGCTCGATTTCCCTGTCATCTGTCCTTACGAGTATGAACTGTTCGAGCGGGGTCTTGAAAATTTCCTCACGCAGTGAGTTTATGTCAGTGAATCGTATGATGTTCATGTCGGTTATTTTTTTAGCAGTCCTGTCACCTCCCGCATCAGAGCGGTGCGTTCGTTCTTGTCTGTCAAAGCTTCTACCGGCACTGTGATGATGGCCGTTTTTCCTTTGCCGTGGCTGACGATATGGCCGGCTCTGTCGCCTGAGTCGGGAAATGTCAGAATCTCGGTGGTGACGCTGTTGGCGGCGGGAACAAGAATGTCAGGCATCTCGACTATGTAGTTGTCGGCATTCAATGTCGAGGAGTATCTGATTGTCTTGCCGCTCATGGAGTCGCGCAGCCGACCGGATCTGCGGTCATGGCTTGCGACACTGTCGACACCGAGTATTTCGGATGCGAACAGACGGTCCTCTTTTGTGGCACGTGAGTCCTGTATGTCCGAGGCCACGTACTGGCCGCTGATTATCATGTCTCCTCCTTTGTCGACATATTGGCGTATGGCTTTCTGAAGAGCTGCGGGGAATGCCCGGTAGTGCACGCCGTCGCGGCCTCTGCCGATAAGTGTGCTTTTCTGTTTGCCGAGTATCAGATCCACGAGAGGATAGTCCTGCAGTTTCACATCTCCGTTCTCGACTGCTGAGGCCGATGACGATACGAAGCCGGTGCCAGTGGCTTCGGAGAGTGCGAGTCCGTGCACTGCAGGGTAGTCGAATGTGTTGCCGGAGATCACCTGGGTCACATAATTCTGACCGCTGCTTCCGAAACTGTTTCCAGCCGCGCGCCTGAATTCAGTCTGGTGTCCAGCGAATGATATGTCTTTTATGTATGGCACACCGAAGTCGGATTCAGAGTCAAATCCGGCAGTCGTTGATGTCGAATAATGGCCCGGAGCACTGATCCGGGTGAATCCGTTTATGATCATCACGGGCTTTACATTGCCTGTGCCTTCTCTGAGGGCGAGGGTTTCCGACGGGAATGCGGTGCCTCCGGCATTGGCTGCGATGACGTGGAAACTGTGGATGTCGTGGTCGGTCACCTTGATGTCGAAGTGGGTGTCTTTCGTCTCGCCGATCTTATGGAAGCCGAGATCATCGCCTGAACGTTCCATGATTATGTATCTGTCGGGCATCGCAGTCGGTTCAAGGCGGTCGGGTGTCGGATTCCATGCCAGACGATAGTGTCTCTCCTTGGTGCGCCTGATATTGAAGTCGCTGACCGGAAGTGGCTGTATGACAAGATCGCGGCCCTTGCGTTCGGCCATGAACCGGGCGAGACCTTTATAGATCGCACGTCCGACCGTAAACCGGAAGTTGGGGTCGAGACCGTAAGTCATGTCAGCATAGTTCTGATGGCTCATAAGCTCTATAAGAGTTGTCGGCACTTCGGGCACCCGTGCCTCGACATATGATTTGTCCCACATCGACCTGCGTGTCCATTCCGGCTCATGCTGTCGGCGGATATCGTTGGTGATCTGCTGCATGATCATGTCGGTCAGCATTCGCGAGTTGATGCGTGGAGTGCCGTCCTTATATGAGTCTCCGTTCTGGGTGAAATATATGCCGAGTGTTCCGACGAATGAGTCGTTGTCACGTTTGCCTGCGTCGCTGTGGAGTGCGAATGCCGCGTCAACGGGTATATTCAGTCCTTCCTGTCCGGGAAGCACCCTCGATCCTCCTGCAAGATAATTCACCCAGTGCCCGCGGCTCGTGTAGTCATCTTTGTAGTCGTTTGTGCCGTGATAGGGGGAATATACGTATTCGGGGAAACCTGCCCAGTGAAGCCAGTAGCGTGCGCCCTCAAGAAATCTCGGCATCCCTGACGTTCGGAATGTCGGGGCCGGACCTTTTGGCTTCTGGTCGGCCTGCTGCGTTCTGTCAGGCCCTTCTCCGTTCTGCTCCGCGGTGTCGGCGATGTCGTCGGCATTCTCGTCGATATCTTCTTCCTCCTCGCTATCTTCATTCTCAGAACCGGCGGAAGCCGTCAGGCTTTTGTCGGGTGTGGAGGGGTCGTAATAGATGTCGCTGCGTTTCGGACTGCGTGCTATGTTGCCCATGCCTCCTCCGATCTTCACGGCGTCGGCAGTCACAACGGTGCCGCTCTCTCCATCTGTGAGGTTTGTAAGGGTTACTACAGGTTCGGTGTCACTGTATCCGCTCTCGAGCGGGAATGTGCCGAGATAGATCCATGTGCCTCCTCCCATCTGCTGGTTGACCTTGAACTCCTTGGAGCCGCCGGAATAATTGACCGTGTAGCGTGCGTCTGAAGTTGAGTTGGGAAGAGTCTTGTAGCTGACATAAACAGCATACTCCCCGTCTTCGGGTATGTCGGCATACCATGCCGCTATCGAAGGGTTGCCGTTTTTCTGTGTCTCGGTCTGGCGGTAGGTGCCGTTCTCGAACGGATTTTCCGTGTCGCGGAAATCAGGCAGGTCGTAGATGAAGCCGTCAAGTTCGCCGGTCTGCCACCGTGCAGTCCCCGAAAGTTCTCTGTAATACGGCTGCGAGAAAATCTGTCCCTCGTCGTTGGTGTCGTTGTCTACGATGACTTCATGCCGGCTTGTGTCTCGTTCGCGGGGAAGCATGACGTATGCTCCGGCGTTTTCGAGCATCGGCACGACGTAGGGGAGTATATAGCTCATTGTGTAGATGTCTTCCGATGTCTCGAAAAGCATCGGACGCTGCCATTGCCAGTTGCCGTTGTTGTAGTATCGTCCATGCGAATGCCAGAGGGCGATGATATCGCGGTCCATCCCCTTTTTTGCGGTGACAAGCGGATGCACCTCTTCTACAAATGCCGGGTTTGTCCGGTATTTCTCGGGGAGTCGGTCGACCTTCGTTATGTAGTAGGCAAGCGATTTGTCGCCGACGCTGAGTGTGACGCGATAGTCTGATATGGAGTCCGGCAGACATGATCTGACGGCGTTTGACAGAGAGTCGATCAGCTTTCGTGTCACCGGCATGTATGTGAAATTTTCGTTCAGGCCTATGGCTGCGGTCTTGCGGGCTTTGTCAGGACGGACACTGTTGACGCGAAGGCCTCCCGGATTGAGATGCTCAGGTATGCCTTCTATGAGACAGTGATTGACAAGCAGGGTGAGCGAGTCGTTCATCGGTTGCTCCTTGGGTGGTGCCTTGTATGTCGATTTTGCCACGTTGCGGCCTTTCCTCTTTTTCCCTTTTCTTTTTTTTGAATTTTTTGCGAGTTTCGATTTCGAGTTTTTGGTCGTTCTCTTTTTTTTGGAGCTGGAGCTCTTCTTCTGTGATTTTTTTGATGTCTGAGTGGTTCTGGCCTTTGATTTTTTTGTGGCGGCCATGGCTTCGGCACAGCCGATAGTCATTATGGCCACAGCTGCGCACAGCAGCAGATATGTCAGTTTGCGAAATTTCATTGTCATCGGCGGATATTTGCAAATGTCAGGCTCTCCGGAACACGAGGCCCGGAGAGCGGAGGGTGTTAAGATAACAAATTTACAAAAAATATTTCTTTTTAGACCGCGTGGATTCCAGAAAGTTTAGACTTTTCCCTTTCCGGATGCTGAAAAAATGCGTCCTTCAGTACATGGATTCGTAAAGCCGTGCGATTTTTTGCCATATGTACTCGCGTTGCGCTGTAGCGGTCGTGTCTGATCCGTCAAGATCCTCGAGGCTGATAAGTCTGGAGAGTGACTCTTTGTCAGTGTAGTAATAAGCCTTGTTCTCGGTTGTCTCGCGGTTGTAGATCACGTCGTATGCAAGAATCGGCTTGCCGAAGAACATCGCTTCCACAAGCGAGGGGTTAGTCCCTCCGGCGCGGTGGCCGTGCACGTAAAGACGCATGTTGTTGCGCAGCGCATAGAGGATGTCGAGATCGTAGACCGGCTCAATGAGCCTGATGTCGGGTTTGTCTTTGTATCGCGTGTACAGGTCGCGTGAATAGTCGCTGTGATGCCAGTTGCCGACGATCGTTATCGTTTTTCCCGAACCGTCATATGCCTCAAGTGTGGTGTGACAGTTGTTTTCGGGTTCTATGCGGCATATGCTCAGGTCATAGGCTCCGGCTTTAAGACCGTAGAAATCAAGTATTGCCTGCTGGCATCGGTCGCTGACGTCGCGTAGCGCATGGTCTCCTCCGTAGGCTATCAGTCTGGCTTCGCGTCTGTAGGTGTTGCGCACATAGTCCTGTATGCCTTTGTTGTCTGAAACTATCTCGTGTGCCCATCTTACACACGTGTCGAGCGAGAACTTGAGGAAACGCCTTGCCATGTTCTGCCATTTGTCCCGTTTGTGCTCAAGCCCGTCGATGTTGACGATTATCCTGGCTCTTGTGAGGAGTCTCAGAACCGGCAGGAACACACACCCCGAGACGCCGAGCACGAGTATGTCGTCATATCCTCTCGCAGCCATTATCATGGAGACTATATCGTAGGGCACACTCATCACCCCGTGTGCGTGTATATCCACATACCTGAGACGGTTGCCACGGTAGTGGCTCATGTCGGTCTTCATGTCGGGTTTGCTGCAGAACACCGTGTATTCCACTGCCTCCGGATCATGCCTCTTGACTATGTTGTCGACCAGAGTCTCAAATCCTCCGTATTGGGGAGGGACACCCTGTGAGCCGATTATCGCCACTCTTTTTCTCTTTTTTGCAGTCTTGTCCATATTCCGGCTGTTATCGGGCGTTTTCTTTTCGGGAGATCTCTCTGTCGGGTGTCAGAGGTTTAAGAAGTGACTCTGACCGGCATGCAACGTGCTTGAATACCATCGAGAATGCCAGGATGACCCATACAAGCTGCATGTTGTGTTCTGCCGACATCTGCATGGCAAATGCGAATGTCAGAAGCGACAGCCATCTATTGCGTATCAGTGTGACCGTGGCAATCAGCCACCAGAATGCGAGAGCGCAGGGCGCGCCGTAGTTGTGGAACATGCTGAATATTCCGGCAAACCCTTTGAGGCTCTCGTCGCATGGACGCGGCAGCATGTCGCGCTGGTCGGCGTCTGTGCCGTATCCTGTCCATGTCTCTTTATCTGTCATGTCGATTGCTTTGGCTCCCCTCAGGGTCGGCACTATTCTCGAGGCCGCGCTTGAATCCGCTTCCAGAATGATCCGGTCATCGAGTGTCGTCACGGCGATTGTCGTCTTTCTCAGACGGTCGGCTGTCCAGCTTACTCCGTATGGAAAGGTGAGGAAAAGGATTACAGCCGCAATCCCCGCCGGAATCCAGTATGGTGAGTTGCGGAGAGTGACGTAGGGGAGAAGGGAGAGAGGAGCAAGCATGTAGGCGGAGGCGTTGACAGGGCTGAACATGCACCAGAACCAGCATGCCCATACAGGCCAGTGCTCCCTCAGTTCGCGCCACAGACCGGTGTCCGGAGCCTCGATTCGTCGCGTCTGTGTGTAGAAATACATCAGGGCACCGAGTGTCACTGAGGTGTGCGAGGGCTCGGCTGTGAGCGAATTGAGTTTGAACGGCGCCATGGGGTAGACTTTGGCCTCGTTGAATATCGGAAGTCCGCACACAAGGCATATCTGCTGCACGATCAGAACTGCTGCAAATGCGTATATTATCGTTTTTATCAGCCTGCATATGAGCGCGGGGGAGAGATCGGCTATGCGGACCAGCCTTGCCAGCATCATGAAGTAGACGCAGCACGCGCAGGTGAAAAGCATGGTTATCCATCTCACGGTCGCAGGGTGAAATATAACCGGAAATGTGATGACGAACATGCATACAAGGCAGAGCGGAATGTCGATGCGTGGAATGAATACGCGTGCCCGGCGCAGCATAAGCACCAGTGGTGAGATTGTCATGACCCCGGCAAGAAGAAGGTTCTTGCAGTTATCTCCTTGCGTATATGCCGGATTGACACAAAGAAGTGTCAGTCCGGCTATGGCGAGCCATGTGGCCGCATCATGTTTCTTTCCCGTTGTTTCCGTCTTGTCGCTGTTTTCTTTGCCCGAGTTGCCGTGTCATGAGCGGCCCGGGTCAGTAAGTGAATGGTGAGTTGAAGTCTTTGAGGAGCGGGTGCGATAGGTCTTTGGGCGACAAAATGGCTTTGTCGGGGTCGATCTGCCAGTCTATGCCTAAATCCGGATCAAGGATCGAGATCCCTCCGTCTGATTCGGGAGCATAGTAGTTGTCGCATTTGTATTGGAAGACCGCAGTGTCGCTCAAGACGGCGAAACCGTGGGCGAAACCTTTCGGAATGAAAAACTGCCGATGGTTCTCTTCTGTCAGTTCAACGGCGACATGACGCCCGTAGGTCGGACTGCCCTTGCGGATGTCGACGGCTACGTCGAGCACGCGGCCTCTGACGCATCTTACAAGCTTCGCCTGAGTGAAGGGTGGCCGCTGGAAGTGGAGTCCCCGCATCACCCCCTGTGATGAACAGGACTCGTTGTCCTGTACAAATTCGACGCCGAATGCTTCCGAGTCAAAATTTTTCTTGGAGTAGCTTTCGAAGAAGTATCCGCGTGAGTCCTCGAATACGCGCGGCTCAAGGATCAAGATTCCTTCTATATCGGTTTTTATAACATTCATGATGACTTGTTTTCGGTCTGGAGATTTGTCAGTCGAGGTTTGAGTCGTGTGTCCTGTCAAGCTCGTTGATGACCTTGAGCAGATATTTGCCGTAGTTGTTTTTAAGCATCGGTGCGGCAAGGCGCTCCATGCGTTCGCGTGTGATCCAGCCCTGACGGTAAGCTATGCCTTCGAGACATCCGATTTTCAGACCCTGTCTTTTCTCAAGCACCTCGACATATATCGACGCTTCGGCGAGTGAATCGTGTGTGCCGGTGTCGAGCCATGCGAATCCGCGGGGGAGTACCTTGACTTTGAGTTCGCCGTCGTTGAGAAACGCCTGGTTGACCGATGTGATCTCAAGTTCGCCGCGGGCCGAGGGCTTTATGCCGGCCGCAACATCCACGACTTTGTTGGGGTAGAAGTAAAGTCCCACCACTGCATAGTTCGATTTCGGGTTCGAAGGCTTCTCTTCGATCGAAAGGCAGTTTCCGTCGCTGTCGAAATCAGCCACACCATACCGCTCAGGGTCATCAACCCAGTATCCGAACACGGTCGCTTTGCCGTTCTTCTCTGCATCTTCGACTGCCTCGCGCAATATCCCTGTAAATCCTGCTCCGTGGAATATATTGTCTCCAAGTACGAGGCATGCGGTATCATCGCCTATAAACTCGCGGCCGATTATGAACGCCTGTGCGAGCCCGTCGGGCGAGGGTTGCTCGGCATACTCGATCCGCACGCCGTAGTCAGATCCGTCTCCGAGAAGACGTCTGAAGCCCGGCAGGTCGCTCGGTGTCGATATCACGAGAATCTCTCTGATGCCTGCCTGCATCAGCACGGAGATCGGATAGTAGACCATCGGTTTGTCATAGATGGGTAGCAACTGTTTGCTTACACCCTTGGTGATGGGGTAGAGTCTGGTGCCGGAGCCTCCGGCGAGTACTATGCCTTTCATTGGTTTGTGTTGAAGAGAAGTTAGTTGTCTGAGTCTTGTGAGACGAAAGCCCCGGGCGTCAGCGTCGTTTCGCTTAGGCCGGGGCTCTCTGGTGTATCTGCGGCCTTTGCCTGACCGGGAAGCCGTTATTCTCCCGAGTAGGAATAGCCTGTGCCGTATCCGTATCCGTAGCTGTACGGGTTGCCGTAGCGGCGGGCGTATGAGTTGCGCGGGTTGATGGTGCCGTTGAGCACTACCGACATGTTGGGATATGAACCGTTGGAATACATGTCGTCGATCACAGAGAGCATCGACAGGTCGAGGACTCCTGCGCGGATCACAAACAGAGTGTGGTCCGCATATTTGCTTACGATCGTCGAGTCTGCCACAACCTCTACCGGAGGACAGTCGATGAACACATAGTCATAGTGGACTTTCAGATCCTCTATGAGGGCGTGCATACGCTCGCTGAACAGCAGCTCTGTGGGGTTCGGGGGAATGGTGCCGACCGGAATTACCGACATGTTCGGACTGTCGTCTACCTTGTGGATGATCTTGGTTATATCGTTGACCCTGTTGGCGAGATAATCGGCTATACCGCTGTCGGGCTGGTCGATATATTTGCTCATCGATGCCTTGCGCATATCGAGGTCAAGCACGATGACGCGTTTCCCTTTTATGGCGAAACTCTTCGCAAGGTTGTATGCTACGAAAGTCTTTCCGCTTCCGGGGTTGGCCGAGGTCAGCATGATGACTTTCGGAGACTGGTCGTTGGCGAACATGAATTCCAGATTCGTGCGGAGCACACGGAAAGCCTCGTTGATGGAGTTGCGGCAGTTCTCCTTGACAGCGATCACAGCCTTCGGATCCTTGTTCGAAGGGCTCACGCGAGGCAGCTTCTGCTTTTTGCTGTGAAGCGGCAGCTCGCCGGCAAGGGGAGTCTTCATGTTCTTGATATCCCTGCGCCCGCGCACCACGTGTACTGACATCTCGCGCTGGAATATAACGAGTGCCGGAATCGCGAGTCCGATGAGGAAAGAGAAGAGCATGATGCTTCTGCCGTCGGGGGCGATCGGGGCATTCGATCCGTCCGGCTCGCGGACTATTCGTGTGTTGTATGATGTGAAGGCCTGGTTGAGCTGGTTCTCCTCGCGTTTCTGAAGGAGGTAGAGATAAAGAGACTCCTTGACTTTCTGCTGACGCTCGACGCTAAGCAGGTATTTGGCTTGTTTCGGTGTCGATGCGATTTTCGATGTCGCGGAGCCGGTCAGACCTTCCTGACTGCGTATCTGGGCGTCGATCGATACGATCTCGTTGTCGATCGATGCGATGAGAGCCCCGCGCATGGCCGAGAGTTCCTGATCAAGACTCGTTACAAGCGGGTTGCTGGTGCTGCTCTGTGCCACAAGACTGTTGCGCTCCAGGATCCTGGTGTTGTATTGTGCGATCTGGCTCGACAGGTTGGCGCTGCTTCCGGCGCTGGTGGGCAGAAGCTTGTTGACATTCTCGGAGTTGCGGAGGTAGTTGCGTATATATTTCGCCATATACTCCTGGTCGCGGAGATCCTTGAGTGCCATGGAGGCCTGTGTTGCCTGACTCATGTAGAGAGATGCGGCTGCATCGACGTCAGGAACAAGATTGGCGCTCTTGAACGACGAGATGTCGTCGTCGACCGAGCCGAGCTCTTTCTGCAGAAGCTGCACGCGCTCCTCGATGAACTTGCTCGAATTGTCGGCAAGTGTGCGCTTGTCGCGCATCCAGCGGTCGTTGTAGCAGGCTATAAGCTGTGTCAGCACATCTTCGGCACGCTCGGGCGAGGAGTCGGATATCTTCATGTTGACCATGTTCCAGGATTTGTCGTCGTTCTCTACCGTGAGTCTGCCATTGAATGAGGCTGCAGTGTTCTTGAGCGAGTTGTGACGCACGGTAAGCTCCATTTCCTCGTTGCCGGCATAGCCTTTGGCCGGTGACACGGTGACGCGTCCGAGCGGTGTGTTGAGACTTGTGCCCATGCGTCCTTTTATAGGGGCGCGGTTCAGCTCACGGCCTTTGAGCACGATGTCGCTGATTGTGAAGTCGCCGTTGGCGGCAAGTGAAAGCTTGAACGAAGCCTGGTCTTCATCCCCGATGTCAGGCAGTGACACCTGCACCGGGAGCATGCTTCCGTATCTGTCGATCTCGCGGAATTTCCCTTTGGTCGAATATGTGATGTCGAGGTTAAGACGGCGTGCCACATCGCGCATCAGGTCGGGCGATTTGATGATCTGCACCTCATCCATCACGGGGCTGTTGGTGGCAGAGAACCCGAGATCATTGAATATCGCTGCGCCAGAGGCTGTGGAACGTCCGCTGTCGTCGGTCTTTATGAGTATGGATGCTGATTTCTGATATGTCGGCGCGGTCTTCTTTACATATATGTAGCCGCAGGCCATGCAGACCACTATCGAGACCAGAAACCACGGCCAGTGTTCAAGACACATGAAAAGGTATTCCTGAACACGAAGTCCGGTCTTTCGTGGCGCGGATGATGATGGCGCGGAGTTCTGCTTTATTTCTATCGGTGTTGCCATGGGTTGTTACTTTGTGACGCTTATGATGACGGTGGTGATGCTGGCGGCGAATGATGCGATGGAGATCCAGAACGAAGGGGTGAGCGCGCTGTTGCCGTTGGGAGTTGACTGGCGTGCCTTGGTGCCGTTGGGTTCGACATAGATCACATCGTTCTGCTGCAGATAATATACCGGAGACTGGGTAAGGTTCAGACCTGAATTCAGGTTGACGTCGTAGACGCGCTGCACTCCGTTCTCTTCGCGGAGCACGCGGATGTTGTCGCGCTGACCGAATATGGTCAGGTCACCGGCCGCGCTAAGGGCGTCGAGTATCGTATAGTCCTCGCGGTCGATCGCGAATCGCCCCGGGTGTCCTACCTCGCCGAGCACTGTGACCGACAGATTCAGATATTCCACAGTGACTATCGGGTTTTTCGCAAGGTCGCGGCTGATCAGTTCGCGTCTTATGTATTCGCCGAGCTCCTCGCGGGTCATGCCGGCCACATGAAGCTTGCCGAGCACCGGGAAGTTGATGTCTCCCTGACTGTCAAGAGTGTACGGAGATGTGCTCTCGCTGCCGCCGCTGTTGATCTTTCCGTTTGAGTTTCCTTGTGATATGTTTGTGCGGGCTACCGGAAGATTGAACAGGGAATTGAGGCGGGAGTCTCCCGTGCTGACTACGATTGACACCTTATCGTTTGGCTGAAGTTTGATAGGACTCAGATTGGCGATCACCAATTCCTGTCCAGGTTTAAGATCCTGAAAGTAGGTGATCTGTTTTTTTGATGAGCATGAGGTTGTCATGATTACAGCCGCCATTGCTCCTGCAAGATACAGAGATTTGATTTTTATCACTATTATAGATGCTTTGATATTGTTGTCTTTGTGTTCTGTCTTATACGAAACGGATGTAGTCCGGAGATACCTCGACGGCTGATGTCAGCATACCGGGCAGTTCGACGATCAGACGTCGGGTGCGCATCCCCCTGACCGAAAGCAGGTGTCCTGTCATGCCGTCAAGCGGGCCGCCGACTATCAGCACCCGCTTCCCGATCATTGAGGGTGTAAGTTCGGAGGGCATGTAGTACTTCGGGTCATCTGTCGATGTGGTTGCCCTGATGAAGCGATCCATCTCCTTGTCGGCCACGGTCATGGCTTCTCCGCGGACTCCACCCCTGACAAACCTGTACTGGAGCGTGGCGCGTCTTGCCACTTCCGGGTCGAGATCGGCACGTGTCGACTCGACAAACAGCAGATCATGGATGGCCGGTGCCTGGTAACGTTCCTGATGGTTTCCGCGTCTGCGCACTTTCCACACCAGGGGCGTGAAGACCCGAAATCCGGCCTCTGTAAGTTCTTTCCAGGCCGGATGGGTGGCATTTGCACGGGTAAGATCGCGCATCACAAACCAAGTCATAATTCTTTTCCGTCAGTTACTGTCCTTTCGTGTAAATCCGCGTGGATACAATCCGTCTGCAAAATTATAATTTTTCGGTGATATATGCAACTTTTGCTTCTCCGAGTATCTTATTTATTTTGTCGTTAACGGATTTTTCGCTAAATTTGCACCGATACTCATACATGAACTTTTATCCAACAATCATATATAATGGCTACAAAACCTTTTCACTACCAGGAAATGTTTCCTCTGGGACCGGACACGACCGAGTATCAGCTCATTACCAAAGACTATGTGAAGGTCGAGAACTGGAACGGCCACGAGATGCTCGTGGTGGATCCCGAGGCTCTCACTGTAATAGCAAATGTCGCCTCGCACAACTGCTCTTTCATGCTCCGACGCGAGCACAATGAAATGGTGGCTAAGATCCTTCATGATCCGGAGGCTTCGGAAAACGACCGGTATGTCGCGCTGACAATGCTCCGCAACGCCGAGGTCGCCGCAAAGGGCGTTCTCCCTTTCTGCCAGGACACAGGCACGTCTATCTGCGCCGCTTACAAGGGGCAGCAGGTGTGGACCGGATGTGATGACGAGGAGAAGATCTCGCACGGCGTCTACAAGACTTATACGGAAAATAATCTGCGCTACTCGCAGAACGCCCCCCTGAATATGTATGACGAGGTCAATACCGGGTGTAACCTCCCGGCACAGATCGAGATCCATGCCACCGAGGGTGATGAATACAAGTTTCTTTTCGTGGCCAAAGGTGGCGGCTCCGCCAACAAGACATATCTCTATCAGGAGACAAAGGCCATCCTCAACAAAAAGACTCTTGTGCCTTTCCTCATCGAGAAGATGAAAACTCTCGGCACTGCTGCCTGTCCTCCCTATCACATTGCGTTTGTCATAGGCGGCACATCGGCCGAGGCAAACCTCGCCGCTGTCAAGAAAGCTTCGGTGAAGTATTATGACAATCTTCCCACCGAGGGCAATGAGTATGGCCACGCTTTCCGCGATGTCGAGCTTGAGAAGGAACTTCTCGAGGCTGCCCAGTGCATCGGTCTCGGAGCGCAGTTCGGCGGCAAGTATTTCGCACATGACATACGCGTGATACGCATGCCTCGCCACGGTGCCTCTTGTCCCGTCGGAATGGGCGTGAGCTGTTCGGCTGACCGCAATGTCAAGGCCAAGATCAACCGCGACGGTCTCTGGATCGAGAAACTTGACGAGTTCCCCGGTGAACTTATCCCGGCTGAAATGCGCAATGCCGGCGAAGGAGAGGTGGTCAAGGTCGATCTCAACCGTCCGATGAAAGAGATTCTCGAGCAGCTCGACAAATATCCCGTCTCCACGCGTCTGTCGCTCAACGGCACGATCATCGTGGGTCGCGATATAGCGCATGCCAAGATCAAGGAGCGTCTTGACGCCGGCGAGCCGATGCCGCAGTATCTCAAGGATCATCCTATATATTACGCCGGCCCGGCCAAAAAACCGGAGGGTATGCCTTCCGGTTCGTTCGGCCCCACCACCGCAGGCCGCATGGACTCTTATGTCGACCAGTTCCAGGCCGCAGGCGGATCGATGGTGATGATCGCGAAAGGCAACCGCTCGCAGCAGGTGACCGACGCATGTCAGAAGCATGGAGGTTTCTATCTCGGCTCGATCGGCGGCCCGGCTGCTATCCTCGCTCAGAATTCAATCAAGAATGTCGAACTTCTCGAGTATCCTGAGCTCGGCATGGAAGCCATCTGGAAGATCGAAGTCGAGAATTTCCCGGCTTTCATTCTTGTCGACAACAAGGGCAATGACTTCTTCAAGCAGCTCAAGCCCCGCTGCCCGATGAAGTGAATTGCGACATCGCACTGATAAAAAAGAGACGCACGGTACAAAATGCCGTGCGTCTCTTTTTTATCACGTGTCAGGGTTACTCCTGATTCTCCTGTTCGGCGGGTTCTTTAGGCAGAGTCAGGTGCATGAGTGTCCATCCCAGTATGCCGGCCAGCAGCGAGGCTACGAGTATTCCCAGCTTCGAGTCATTGAGGAGTAACGAGAGCGAAGGGTCGCCGGTTCCGAACGAGAGGTTGGCTATGAAGAGCGAGACAGTGAAGCCTATGCCTCCGAGCATCGATACAGAGGCGAGACGCGCCCAGTTGCCCCCCTCTGGCATAGGGGCAAGTCTGAGAATTATCGTAAGCCAGGAAAAAATGAAGATGCCGAGAAACTTTCCTGTCACAAGTGCGGCTATTATGGCCGGTGCAATGCCGTGGAATAGCTGAGAGATCTCCATGTCGCCGAAAAATATGCCGGCGTTGGCAAAGGCGAAGAGCGGCACGATGATGTAGTTGACGAGCGGGTGGAGAGTGTCTTCCATATCCTGAAGAGGTGAGATCACCTTGTCGGATGCGGATTCGATCTCTTTCAGCCAGTTCATCTGGTCTTTGTCGAGTATGGTCCGGCTGTTGAGCGACTCGTCGTCGTCGTGAGAGAAGTATCCGATGTTCTTTCGTATTGTTTTTATATAGTTTTTGGGTGCGAACACAGGTTTGGCCGGTATGGTGAACGCGACGATCACGCCGGCGATGGTAGGATGTATGCCGGCGTTTAGGAAGAAGAACCAGACGAAGGTGCCAAAAAATGCGTAGAACATCTTGGACTGTATGCCCGCGTATCCTCCGGCTGTCAGGACAGCTATGCAGCCGGCTGCCCATAGAAGCAGCGTATAGTCGATTGATGTGCTGTAGAAAAGGGCTATCACAAGTATGCCGCCGATGTCGTCGACTACGGCCAGTGTCGTCAGAAATACCTTCAGACCGATAGGCACACGGTTGCCGAGCATGGCCAGCACTCCGAGAGAAAACGCTATGTCGGTGGCCATGGGTATGGCCCATCCGTCGGCATAGGCTGTGCCGCGAGCCATGAAGATATAGATCATTATCGGCAGGGCCATGCCTCCGACAGCCGCCACGATCGGAAGCAGTGCGTTGCGGAATGACGAGAGTTCTCCGACAAGCACCTCTCGTTTTATTTCCAGTCCGACCGAGAAAAAGAAGAGTGCCATCAGCGCGTCGTTGATGAACGCCATGATACTCATTGGTTCTCCGTGGTGGCTGAAGAGGTTGAACGAGCCGACCTGAAGTGCCAGTTCGTGAGTCCAGAGTGAATTGTAGAAATCTGTCAGATAGGGTATGTTGACCACGATAAGGGCGAGTGCCGTGGCGAATATCAGCACGTTTCCGCCATTTGCATAGTTCCTTATGGTCTTCCTTGCTGTGTAAAAAACTGAAGACATGTTAAAAGATATATGGAGGATACGTCGTGACCGTGCTCCTGAGCCGATGTGTCGGCTTCTACGGACGCAATACGGTCATGGCATATTCTCCGGTGACTAATTGATTACCTGTAGATGGTGATGTCTGTAGTTTATGTGGGAATCTGGCTCTGCGGTGATACGCTGATCAGGCAGGGTTGGGGTTGTAGCGGTTGTCGAGCAGCGCGAAGAGCTGCTCAGATGCCGTCTTTGTCTTGACCTTGTCGATCCGGTCGGTCACAGTGCCGTCGTTTTCAGTCACGAACGTGGTGCGCACGATGCCCATATAGGATCGGCCGGCCATGACTTTCGGCTGCCATACTCCGGCCGTCTTGCAAAGTTGAAGGTCTGTGTCTGCCACAAGCGGGAAGGGAAGGCAGTGCTTGTCGGCAAATTTTCGGTGGCTCGCTTCAGAATCTTTGCTCACGCCGATCACCTGATAGCCCATCTCGAGAAACGCGGTATAGTTGTCGCGGAAACTCTGGGCTTCGAGTGTGCATCCCGAGGTGTTGTCCTTGGGATAGAAGTAGATTATGAAGCGTTTGCCGGGAAAGTCGGAAAGACGCACCTCACTGCCGTCTGAGTCGTGGCCGAGCAGGTCTGGGAACCTGTCTCCGATTTCCATCAATTTTATTCCAGTGTCCATAAGTAAATTTTATTATGTGTGGATGTCTGATTGAGTGTTCCGTGCCGGTGTGCGGCACAGGCACGGAACAAGGGAAGAAAGATACTCTCTCTCTTCCCCTTAATACGTTTTGAGCGGTTATAATGTTCGGTTGGCGTCAGTCGAGTTTGAGTACGGCGAGAAATGCTTTCTGGGGCACTTCGACCGAGCCGATCTGCTTCATGCGTTTTTTACCGGCTTTCTGCTTCTCGAGAAGCTTTCTCTTTCGAGAGATGTCTCCGCCGTAGCATTTGGCGGTCACATCCTTGCGTACGGCCTTGATTGTCTCGCGGGCTATGATCTTGGCTCCGATGGCAGCCTGGATGGCGATGTCGAACTGCTGGCGCGGAATGAGTTCCTTGAGTTTCTCGCACATGCGTCGTCCGAATCTTACAGAGTTGGCCTCGTGTGTAAGCGTCGATAGGGCGTCGACGCTTTCGCCGTTGAGCAGAATGTCGAGTTTGACGAGTTTTGACTCGCGGAAATCATGTATGTGGTAGTCGAAGCTGGCGTAGCCTTTCGATATGCTTTTCAGTTTGTCGTAGAAGTCGATCACGATCTCGCCCAGAGGCATGTCGAATGTCAGTTCCATCCGGTTTCCCGATATGTACTCCTGCTTCACGAGTTCGCCGCGTTTGCCCAGACAGAGAGTCATGATCGGGCCGATATAGTCTGCCTGCGTGATTATGGTGGCTCTGATATATGGCTCCTCGATGTAGTCAATGGCCGTGGCCTCTGGCAACCCCGAGGGATTGTGGACTTCGGTCTTGTTTCCTTTCTTGTCGGTGACGATATAAGAAACGTTGGGCACCGTGGTTATGACGTCCATGTCGAATTCACGACCGAGGCGTTCCTGCACGATCTCCATGTGGAGCAGGCCTAGAAATCCGCATCTGAATCCGAATCCGAGAGCCGCCGACGACTCGGGCTGGAATGTCAGCGAGGCGTCGTTGAGCTGCAGTTTCTCAAGTGATGCGCGGAGATTTTCGAAGTCTTCTGTCTCGATAGGGTAGACGCCGGCGAAGACCATCGGCTTAACTTCCTGAAAACCCTCGATGGCTTTTTCGCAGGGGCGGTTGACATGGGTGATGGTGTCGCCTACGCGCACCTCTTTAGATGTCTTGATGCCCGATATGATATATCCGACGTTGCCGGCCGAGAGTTCCTTGCGTGGCGACATGTCGAGTTTCAGCACTCCCACCTCGTCGGCGTGATACTCCTTGCCTGTCGATACGAATTTCACGAAATCATCCTTGCGGATTGTGCCGTTTATGATCTTGTAGTAGGCGATGATGCCGCGGAACGGATTGAACACCGAGTCGAAGATCAGTGCCTGCAGCGGAGCCCCGGGGTCTCCCTTGGGAGCCGGCACTCGCTCGACGATGGCCCGCAGTATGTCGTCTACGCCCATACCGGTCTTGCCTGAGGCGCGTATCACTTCCGACGGATCGCAGCCGAGCAGGTCGACTATCTGGTCTTCGACCTCGTCGGGTTTCGCGCTGTCGAGGTCGCACTTGTTGAGTATGGGTATTATCTCCAGATCATTCTCGATGGCCATGTAAAGGTTCGATATGGTCTGGGCCTGTATGCCCTGTGACGCGTCGACTATCAGCAGCGCGCCCTCGCAGGCCGCGATGGAGCGTGACACCTCATATGAGAAGTCTACGTGTCCAGGAGTGTCGATAAGGTTGAGAGTGTATTTTTCACCGTCAAGATTATATTCCATCTGGATGGCATGACTCTTAATGGTTATGCCTCGTTCGCGCTCCAGATCCATGTCGTCGAGGACCTGTGCCTCCATGTCTTTGGCGTCTACGGTGTTTGTCCGCTCAAGCAGACGGTCGGCAAGGGTCGATTTGCCGTGGTCTATATGGGCTATGATGCAGAAATTGCGAATATTTTTCATCTGGAAAGATTATTTCAGAATACAAAATTACAAAAAAATCCGCAATCCCGAAACTTGCGGCTCAAATCCGATCAAATCAGACTGTATGATTCACTGCATGATGCCGGATAGCGGTATGGGCGGGATCTTCCCGGGAGGCAGCATCGCGTTGATCAGTATGACTGCCGTTATGCCGGCCCGGTTGCCGGGCAGAAGCATGTCGGGCGTGATGTCGGTTTCGATAGCTCTCCCTTCTTCTATGAGACGTTGCCTCATTACTCCGCGGAGAAGAGGCTCGGCGGGGGTGAGCCATCTGTCGCCGCAGACACACAGTATGTTGGAGAATGAGGTGTCTGTCACCAGCCCGTTTCTTATGATGAGTATCTCGTCGGCCTCTCCTTTCCGTGAGGCGAGTGCCTCAAGGCTCCGCCGGTCAGAGAGTTTCAGGTGGTAGTCGGCGGAATCGTCGGTCACTGTTCTCAGGGAGCGGATCGTGCGTGGAGTGTAGCGGGTGAATCCTATCGAGACTATATCGGTTGAATATACGACCCGGCACTTCACTTCCCCCTTCATCAGATCAGACGGCACATCTCTTTCTGTCAGTCTGAGTTCAGGAGGAGGAGAGCCGTACAGTTCGAGGCATGAACGCCGCATCCGGTTGATATGGAGAGGAAGATGACGGAATGTCCCGTCCGTGACTCTGATAGTCTCGACCAGACGGACATTGCGTGGGCAATCATTTTTTATGGCATCCATATGTCAGTCTCCGTTGCCAGGATATTTGTTTCTGTCTTCAGTCAGATAGACTTTCGCCATCAGTTCAGCATATTCCTCTTCTTCGGAACTGTTGACGGTTATTCCTCCGCCGCTGTGAAAGCAGATGCTTCCGTCAGCCTGTTTCTGAAGACACCTTATCATTACGGCTGTCTGCATTATATGTCCGTCGAAATAACCGAACACGCCCGTGTACCAGCCACGTCGTGTTCTCTCGGCGCGGGCGATCAGTCCTATGGTTGATGGCTTGGGTGCGCCTGTTATGCTTCCTGCCGGAAGCAGTGGCAGTATTATGTCGCCGAAGAGTCCTGTCTTTTCTTCGGGAATCATGCCGCTTATCTCCGAACTTGTCTGTAGAATTCTTCCTCGCGATGTCTCTATTTCTTCGACGTAGCGGAATCTGTCGACTCTGACTTCTTCCGATACGGAGTTGAGGTCGTTGCGCATCAGATCGACTATGGTGTGGTGTTCGCATAGTTCCTTGTAGTCGGCGAGCAGTCTTTTCTCGGCGTCAGGACATGATGCGTCGGCTGTGCCTTTCATCGGGAATGTCGATATCCGTCTCCCCTTGATCCTTACAAACGGCTCGGGTGAGAAGCAGACGAACTCATCCTCTATAAGTAGCCGGAACGGCGCCGATGACGAAAGGAACAGGTTTCTGAAGGAGCAACCGCACTCGACACGGGTGGCGGCCGTAAGGTTGGCAAGAAAGGAGTCTCCCCGTCGGAGTCCTTCCATAATAATGCCGAACATTCCGGAATATGTCTTCCGCTCTATGGCTCCCGTAATTCTCATGGTTCTGTCTGTGCGGTCATGAACGGGAGTATCCGCACTGCTGGCATTCCCGAGATTTCCTATCTGCCAGAGAACTTCAGTCTGTTTCGAAGGATTCCCGATAATGAAACATTTGTCGAGTTCATAAGACGCGCACCAGAGAAACGGAGTCCTCTCGCGCCCGAGACGGTTCATCGCCTCATGAAGAGTTGCACTGTCAATATAGTTCATGATGCGAATTTACGAAATTAAAGTAAGACTGCCAATACAGCCTATTGCGATGTCAAACCTCGGCAATCCGGAAAAAATGAGTAAATTTGCATCCGATTCAATTGAAATCCGAGTTCACAACATTACTGCCATGCGAGTACTGGTGATTGACAATCACGATTCTTTCGTTTACAATATCGTCGGATTGCTTCGTAATATACGGCGGCGTCCTGATTTTTATGACCTTGAATGGGAGGTCATGCTCAATGACGTTGTCGGCTTAAGCGATGTGGCTGCTTACGATGCGGTCATTCTGTCGCCCGGTCCCGGCATTCCGTCGGAAGCCGGAGCGATGATGGAAATTCTTGACATGTATGCCGGCGTGAAGCCTTTTTTTGGCGTGTGTCTCGGCTTTCAGGCCATAGCCGAGCGGTTTGGAGCGCGTCTGGACTGCCTGCCGTCACCTCGCCATGGCCACCTGTCGCGTCTGTGCCGCATTGATCCGAATGATCCTGTGGTCGGATCTCTCGCGGAGACCGGAGCATGTGTCGGCCGATACCATTCATGGGTGGTCGATCCGCAATCGCTCCCTTCATGCCTTGTCGCGACGTCATATGACGAGGATGGGAACCTCATGTCTCTGCGTCATGGTGATTACCCTGTGGCCGGCACGCAATTTCACCCGGAAAGCTTCATGTCTGACTGCGGAGAGCGGATACTGTCGTCGTTCCTTGAAAAATATGTGATAGCGCGCGTTCCTTAAAATTTTAAGAAACGCACGCTAAATCGCTTTGCGGGCATTATACCGGGAGTCATGGCCGTACTGATAAAGCGATCATGCCGGCGAACTGAAATTCGTCGGCATGATCGTTGTTTTTGCAGGTCTGTTATGTTATCTTGCGACTGCTATTTTGCCCGGCACACATTCGTTGCCCGATATGATCTCGACAATCGTTCTGGCATTCTTAAGTAATTGTCGATTCTTCCCTTTAAGAAAACTCTTAATGGAATCAGCGTAGTGTCCTGGCTATTGCAGTCAATGCCTCGCTTCGGCCTGAGGCTGTGAGGTCCGGATGATGGCAGTCTGAATTGACTGCTATCGGAATTCCGGTGGCGAGCAGTCCCGGCCACCAACGTTCGGCGGGATAGAATCTGCTTTGCCTCTTGAAGGCCTTGGTGTTGATCTCGACAACCACTCCCATGTCGCGGGTAAGTCGGATCACGTCGCTTACAAGAGCGGCATACCATCCCTGCTCCTCGATCGAGGGGTCGACTGCCGATGCGTTTCCTGCTATCTTGTCGAAATGCCCGAGTATCTCGAATCCTCCGAGTTCAAGCATGGTCAGCACCTGCTCGAAATATTTCTCGACCACATAGCGCAGATCGTCTCTGTAGCCGTCATGAAGGTAGCGGACGAAACGCTCCGCGCTTCCGTCGCAGTCAAGCGGAATTCCATCCTGATTCGGGACAAAGTGGACTGATCCGATGCGGTGGTCAAGGGGCATCTCCAGAAAATAATCAATATGCGGGCCGTAATCTTTGCCGAGGAAATCGATTTCCAGACCGGTCATGAGCTGCATCCTGCCGTCGTATTCCTCCTTGAGCCTCCCCATCGTGTCAAAATAATGTGGTATGTCCACCCGAAGCATGTTGCAGGGAGAGTCGATGCAGACAGGTGAGTGCGGGGAGACTCCCCACACCTCGAATCCCTCTTTGAATGCGCTCGCAGCTATTGATGCAATAGGGGCTCGTCCGTCGCAGAATTCCGAGTGGGAGTGGAAATTATAGCGGTCTGTGCGAGCGATTATGTCTTTAATTATTGTGATATCCATTTCTTTTTTCAATCATTCTCCCGGAAATCGTCATCGTGCTCTGCCTGCCAGTCCTGCGTTCTCCTGACTGCGCCGGTAACGCATGAAGAGCACTCCAAGCAGTGCGGCGGCCGTGATTCCCGCTCCTGTGGCCGCCTCATAGCTTATCTGCGTGCCGAACGTAGCGGTGGTCAGTGCGGTCAGTCCTTCGGGAGCATACAGGATGTAAGTCACGGTGACAGCGGTCATGAACATGGCCGGAATCATGGTGACAGCATATGTCTTGCCATGTTTCGCGAGGTAGACGGTGATAGCCCACAGAGTGAAGACCGACAGAACCTGATTGCACCAGGCGAAGTAACGCCACAATACTTCATAAGGCACAGACATTACTATGAAGCATAATATGAATATGGGAACCGACACGGCAAGACGGCGCATTATCTTCTTCTGCGGTATGTTCATGAAATCGGCCGCAATCAGGCGTGCCGACCTCAGTGCGGTGTCGCCCGACGTGACCGGAGCGGCTATCACTCCGAGTATTGCGAGGATTCCTCCTGCCGCCCCGAGCCAGTCTCTTGATATCGAGTTTACAAGAACTGCCGGACTTCCCTCGCCGAGAGTATGCTGCAGTTCTTCATATCCTCCGGTAAAGGTCACGGCTGCTGCGGCCCAGATGAGTGCCACTATTCCTTCTGTCACCATCGCGCCGTAAAACACCGGTCGCGCGTGGCGTTCATTCTTCAGACAGCGTGCCATCATGGGCGACTGTGTGGCATGAAAGCCTGAGATCGCGCCGCATGCTATCGATACGAACATCATCGGGAATATCGGGGCCGAGTCTGCGTCAAGCCGCCGGTTGCCGAAGTTTTCCCAGATTTCGGGCATAGATCCGGCATTGACATAAAGCATTGTCATTATTCCTACGGCCATAAAAAGAAGAGCCAGACCGAATAGCGGGTACAGTCTGCCTATGAGTTTGTCGATCGGCAGCAGCGTGGCAAGCATGTAGTAGGCGAAGATCACGACTATCCAGAAAGTCCTGTCAAGATGGTCGGGCGTCAGCATGGCCATCAGGTCGGCCGGATTGTACACGAATACAGCTCCTACAAGAATCATGAGCAGAAGCGAGAAGACGCGCATCACGTTCTTGATCCCTCTGCCAAGCTGGCCTCCGACGATTTCGGGGAGTGACGCGCCGTTGCTGCGGAGCGACATCATGCCCGACATGTAGTCATGCACCGCTCCGGCGAAGATAGTGCCGAACACTATCCAGAGGAAAGCCGCCGGACCGAACATCACGCCCATGATCGCTCCGAATATCGGCCCGAGTCCGGCTATGTTGAGAAACTGGATGAGAAATATCTTCCACGTAGGGAGTTCCACGAAGTCCACGCCGTCGGCCCGGGTGTGAACCGGTGTCACACGCTTCGGATCCTGTCCGAATATGCGCGACACTGCGGTTCCATAGATGAAATACCCCGCCACGAGCAGGAGGAGCGCAAGCGAAAATGATATCATGTGTAAGTATTCTAAGGTTATGCGGGTTCAGCGGGATTTCGAGAGTGCCTTGTGCACGTCCGAGCGAAGCCGTGAGACTTCTGTCCGGGCAGCCTCGGTCTGAGATTCCTCGCGTCTGATTCGCGATGCGAGTGATGCCGATCGGTTGCCGTTGTATTGCCGGCGGAGTTCCGACAGCCCGGCGAGAGCCTCGTCAAGTTCCGCCTTGGCCGACAGCCAGCGCTTCATCGCCGTGCGTGACGCTGCATCCGGCAGTTCGTCATATCTGCGGAAGATTCTGCCGTCGGAGGCCGGGAATGTAAACTCCGGCTTTTTTGCACGCGCTTCCGGGTCTATGGCGCGGATCGTGGAGAGAAGGCTGTCGTAGTCTGAGTCTTCGGGCTGCGTGGCCAGATAGTCGTTGATACGTGCGAAGCCGGTTATGTCGTCTTCGTCGGGCGGGTAGTTGGTGCGGAGATCGTTGGTGACAAACACGTAGACCGTAAGTTCATCGTCGAGCCGGTTGCGGTCGGTGGTCCACCAGCCCACACCGTTGAGTTCGTCGATCGCGAGAAGGTAATCATCGAAAGGGGAGTTGTAGGGAAATCCGAGATTCGACGGCTGCAGAAAAGATCCGTCGGCTGCGTCGCGGGTGGCGACCATGATGTCGTAGCCTCCGATTGAGTTCTCGCCGTTTTCTGCATAATACAATGTCACGCCGTCGGCCATCATGAAAGGAAAGATCGCGTCGCAATCTTCCGACAGTTCGTCAGAAAGTGGAGCGGGCGTGCTCCATGAGCCGTCGGTAAGCAGGTTCGATTCCACGAGGTGCATGTATCCGGTCGTGTCGGGCTGAGCCCAGAGTTTGTAGTCGTCGCGTTCGCTTGAGAATACGTAATCCACAGCCGGATCAAAATCTTCTCTTCGGCCGGGAAGAGCCTCGGTGCCGCGCAGTGAGCCTGCCGATGCCGGCAGGCGGTAGGCTCTGAAGAAATCTTGACGCGGCACGGTGATGCTGTCGATCACTGCTATTTTCTCGACACGGCCAAGAAAATTCTCGGCATCATCAAGCTGACGGCGGAAAGAGTCGTATTTGTCGGCAAAGAACTCGTCGGTGCGTTTCGCTTTCTTTTTGGCCTGCGCATACAGGCGCGACGCCTCATCAAACCGATAGTCGAGAAATGCCTCGCGACCCTCGGCCAGCAGTTCGTCGGCACTTTGCGCGCAGGCGGTTCCCGCACATGCCGATACCGCCAGAATCAATGCGGATATGCTTTTGTCCATTGTCTTGTCTCAAGTTATGGCACTTTACTAAAGTGCATGTCATATATGCCACAAATATAGCGAAAAACTTTTATATAACGCAATTTTATCAAAATTTATCATCATTTTCTGTCGTATTTCTCCATGTCGTGTCCTGTGCGCGTTTTCATTTGTTTTGTGGCCGTTTTTGCGCAAAGTGCAGATAATTGAGAATTTTTTATTATCTTTGCACCGGATTGTGCTCATGCCGCATCATGGCGGACGGGCACTACGGCCCGATGTGATGAGACAAAGGGCACTTCCAGACCGTATCTAATCTAACAGCTATAATATGAGTTTGAACATCATCGTATTGGCCAAGCAGGTTCCCGACACCCGCAATGTCGGGAAGGATGCCATGAAAGAGGACGGCACAATCAACCGCGCCGTGCTTCCGGCCATCTTCAATCCCGAGGACCTCAACGCTCTCGAACAGGCCCTTAAACTTAAGGAAATGTATCCCGGCACAAAAGTCACGCTGCTCACCATGGGTCCGGCGCGCGCTGCCGAGATCATCCGCGAGGGTATGTATCGCGGTGCTGACGGCGGCATAGTGCTTTCCGACCGTGCTTTCGCCGGCTCGGACACTCTCGCCACTTCATACGCGCTCAGCGCGGCTGTGCGCAAGATAGGAGAATATGACCTCATCATCGGCGGTCGTCAGGCCATTGATGGCGATACTGCTCAGGTGGGTCCCCAGATCGCCGAGAAGCTCGGCCTTCCGCAGGTTACTTATGCTGAGGAGATTCAGGAAGTCAATGACGGCAAGGTTGTCATAAAGAGACGCATCGAGAGCGGTGTCGAGACTGTCAAGGCTCCGCTTCCCCTTGTGGTGACCGTAAACGGCTCCGCAGATGCCTGCCGTCCCCGCAACGCAAAGAACCTCCAGAAATTCAAATACGCCTGTGTTCCTTCCGAAGCTGCCGGCGACGCAAAAAAAGAGGAAATGCTCGCAAAGCGTCCTTACCTCCAGATCGGGGAATGGTCTGCCGAGGCTGTAAATGCCGACCTCTCGCAGTGCGGACTTTCGGGTTCTCCTACAAAAGTGAAGCAGATAGAGAATGTGGTCTTTACCGCCAAAGACGCGCGCCGCGTCGAAAACAACGACGAAGAGATCGAGACTCTCATCAAGGAACTCATCGCTAACCATACAATCGGCTAATCATGGCAACAGACAAGCATAATTTAATAGTATATTGCGAATTCGAAGACGGCAAGGTTGCCGATGTGAGCCTTGAGCTCCTGACCAAAGGCCGTCAGCTGGCCGACAGACTGGGCATACGTCTTGAGGCCGTTGTGGCAGGCGATGACCTGAAGGATGTCGAGAAGCAGATCCTTCCCTACGGTGTCGACACTGTCTACAAGTTCGAGGACAAACGTCTCTATCCTTACACATCACTTCTCCACAGCTCGATACTCATCAACCTCTTCAAGGAGAAGGAACCGCGCATCGCCTTCATGGGCGCGACTTCGATAGGCCGCGACCTCGGTCCCCGCGTTTCTTCGGCTCTGCACAGCGGTCTGACCGCCGACTGTACCCAGCTTGAGATCGGCGACCACAAGGATGCCCGCACAGGCGAGGAATACAAGGATCTTCTTCTTCAGATCCGTCCGGCGTTCGGCGGCAACATCGTGGCAACCATCGTCAACCCCGAGTGCCGTCCGCAGATGGCCACGGTCCGCGAGGGTGTCATGAAAAAAGAAGTGCGTGACTCGAATTATGTCGGTGAAGTCGTGAATCTCAATCCTTCCGACTATACAAGTCCGGAAGACTACGTCATCGAGGTGATCGACCGCAATGTCGAGAAGTCGAAAGTGAACCTCAAGGGCAGCCCGATCGTGGTGTGCGGCGGCTATGGCATGGGAAGCAAAGAGAATTTCGGACTTCTTCATGAACTTGCCGACGTGCTCGGAGGCGAGGTCGGCGCAAGCCGTGCCGCAGTCGATGCCGGATGGGCTGACCATGACCGTCAGATCGGCCAGACCGGTGTGACAGTGCGTCCGAAACTCTATATCGCGTGCGGCGTGTCGGGTCAGATACAGCATATCGCCGGCATGCAGGAATCGTCGATCATAATCTCGATCAACAACGACCCCGACGCTCCGATCAACACCATCGCGGATTATGTCATCACCGGCAACGTCGAGGACGTAGTGCCCAAATTAATCAAGTACTATAAAAAGAATACGAAATAATGGCTAATTTCTATACAGACAACGAGGCGCTGAAGCACTATCTCTCGCACCCGATGATGGAGAAGATCGTAGCTCTCAAGGAGCGCGACTTCGCCGACGCCGATAAATTCGACTACGCGCCGCAGGACTATGCCGACGCACAGGACAGCTACGACAAGGTTCTCGAAGTGGTGGGCGAGATCTGCGGCGACATAATCGCCGAGAACGCAGAGGATGTCGACCATACCGGTCCCCGCGTTGAAAACAGCCGTGTGATCTATGCCGACGGCACCGCACGCAATCTTGACGCCTGCCGCAAGGCCGGCCTGATGGGCATGGCCATGCCCCGACGTCTCGGTGGTCTCAACTTCCCGATCACTCCTTATATAATGGCTGCTGACATTGTGAGCCGTGCCGATGCCGGATTCGAGAACCTCTGGGGCCTTCAGGACTGCGCGGAGACTATCTACGAGTTCGCCGACGAGGAGCAGAAACAGAAATACATTCCCCGTGTTTGCGCAGGAGAGACCATGTCGATGGACCTCACCGAGCCTGACGCAGGTTCAGACCTCCAGTCGGTCATGCTCAAGGCCACTCAGAAAGAGGATGGCTCATGGGTGCTCAACGGTGTGAAACGCTTCATCACCAACGGCGACGCCGACATTCATCTCGTGCTTGCTCGCTCGGAAGAAGGCACTAAAGACGGCCGCGGCCTGTCGATGTTCATCTACGACAAACGCAACGGCGGAGTCAACGTGCGCCGTATCGAGAACAAGATGGGCATCAAGGGCAGCCCGACTTGCGAGCTGACATATAAGGATGCTCCCGCTGAACTCGTCGGTTCACGCCGCATGGGTCTTATCAAATATGTGATGGCCCTCATGAACGGTGCCCGTCTTGGCATCGCAGCACAGAGCGTCGGCCTTAGCGAGGCTGCTTATCGCGAGGCTCTCGGCTATGCCAAGGAGCGCACTCAGTTCGGCAAGGCAATCATCGAGTTTCCCGCCGTGTCGGAGATCCTCTCCGTCATGAAGGCCAAACTCGACGCTTCGCGCGCGCTTCTCTACGCATGCTCCCGTTTTGTAGATATCTACAAGGCATACGACGATATCGCGAAAGAGCGCAAGCTCGAACTCGACGAGAAGAAGGAGGCTAAAGAATACTCCCGTCTCGCCGACGCGTTCACTCCTCTTGCAAAGGGCATGACCTCGGAGTTCTGCAACCAGAACGCCTATGACTCAATCCAGATCCACGGCGGTTCAGGCTTCATGAAAGACTACGCGTGCGAGCGCATCTATCGCGATGCCCGCATCACGTCGATCTACGAGGGCACCACTCAGCTGCAGGTAGTGGCTGCGATCCGCCACGTCACCACCGGAACTTACCTCAACTGGATAAAGGCCGAGCTCGCTCGCGAGTGCAAGCCCGAGGATCAGGATGTGAAAGGAATTCTTGAGCTGATGACGCAGCAGTTTGCCGATGCTGTCGAGGCAGTGACCGGCGTAGGCGACACAAAATATGTAGACTTCATGGCCCGCCGTCTTGTCGAAATGGCAGGATACACCGTGATGGGTCTTCTCCTTCTCGATGACACCACGCGCAACGACGCATTCCGCCGTTCGCTCCGCGTGTTCGTGAAGCTCGGGCAGGCCGAAGTCGCAAAGCACGCCGACTTCATCGCCAACTTCCGTCCCGACCAGATCGGCGACTACCTCTACGAGGCATAACCGCAGGTCGGTGTAAAGCCATGCATGAATGAAAAACAGCCGGACAGTCTTGATAGTCCGGCTGTTTTTTATGTCAGAAGGCTCTGAAAATTTGCATATCAGTAATTAAAATATTAACTTTGCATCGCAAAAATGCGAGATTCCCCCTCGGGATTCCAGCATTATGCAGTAAACAAACACTTTAATAAATAACACATTCAGATTATGAATCGTTACGAAACCGTTTTCATTTTGACTCCCGTTTTGTCTGACGAACAGATGAAGGAAGCGGTAGAAAAATTCAAGGATGTGCTCAAGCAGAATGACGCCACTCTCGTCAACGAGGAGCTCTGGGGTCTCCGCAAGCTCGCATATCCCATCCAGAAGAAATCGACAGGCTTCTACTGCCTGTTTGAGTTTGAGGCTGCCCCCACAATCGTAAAGCACCTTGAGACTGCGTTCCGCCGCGACGAGCGCGTGATCCGCTTCCTTACATTCCGTCTTGACAAGTATGCTGCGGAATATGCTGAGAAGCGTCGCAGACTGAGAGCAGAGAAACCCCAGGTTGAACCCGCCGAGGCTCCCGCCGAGGCCACTGAAGCAAAGGAGGCATAACAATGGCAGCAAACAACGAAATCCGCTATCTCACTCCCCTTACCGTAGATACGAAAAAGAAGAAATACTGTCGTTTCAAACGCAGCGGCATCAAGTACATCGACTACAAGGATCCCGAGTTCCTCAAGAAGTTCCTCAATGAGCAGGGTAAGATTCTTCCCCGCCGCATCACAGGCACTTCGCTCAAGTTCCAGCGTCGTGTGGCTCAGGCCGTGAAGCGTGCGCGTCACCTCGCGCTCCTTCCCTACGTGACCGACCTTATGAAATAATCATTCTTAAAACGTATCAACAATGAAAGTAATTCTCAAGGAAAATATCCCCAGCTTAGGTTATAAGGATGATGTTGTCGAGGTGAAGAGCGGTTATGGCCGCAACTACCTCATCCCCCAGGGTATGGCCATCATCGCTTCTGATGCTGCTCTCAAGCGTCTCGCAGAGGATCAGAAACAGCGTGCCCACAAGATCGCCAAGATTCACGAAGAGGCTGCCGCAGCTGCTGCGGCTCTCGAGGGCGTTAAGCTCGTGATCGCCGCCAAGGCTGCCGCCAACGGCAATATCTACGGCTCAGTCAATGCAGCCCGCATCGCCGAAGAGCTCGTTAAGCTCGGTCACAACATCGACCGCAAGATCATCGAGATCGAGGCTATCAAGACTATCGGCACTCACACTGCCGTTGTCCGCTTCCTTCGCGACGTATCGGCTGATGTAGAGGTCGAAGTTATCGCTGAGACAGAGGAGTAATATCCGAAAGCAAGCAGACGCCTTAAGTCTGCCGCGATTATACGGGATGTGCCGCTTCGTGCGGCGCATCCCCTTGTTTTTTTATGCATCCCGCAGCGATCCCAGCAGAGTGCGGGCTGTGCGGGCAGAGTGCGGGCTTTATTTTTTTTGATTGAGATTAATTTGCTGAATCTGCAAAAATTTGCTATATTTGCAGATTAGGTGAAGTCTGCGCCGTCGAGCACTGCCTTCACGCCCTCATACTGAAAAAACATAAAGCATAACATAGCCATGAAATTTAATGTAGAAGGAAAGGCTTTTCAGCAGCAGCTCCAGGCTGTCAGCAAAGTGATCAGCTCGAAAAATACGATCAAGATCCTCGATAACTTCCTGCTCTGTCTTGAAGGTGACCGTATCAGCATCACGGGCAGCGACTCGGAAAATGTGCTGACGGCTTTTGTGCCCGTCATGGACGTGGAAGGAGAGGGCGCGATCGCAGTCCCGGCCAAGCGTCTTCTCGAAATCACCAAGGAGATAGACAATCAGCCGCTTCAGTTCTATATCAACGACGATACAAAGGAGATCGATCTTCGTTTCCTCAACGGACATTTCAACTTCATGGGTGTCGATGCCAACGACTATCCCGTGCGTCGCGAGCTTCCCGAAGACTGCCTGTCTCTACAGTTGCCGGCGCGTATGGTGCTCAAGGGAATCGAGAATACATGGTTCGCTGTCAGCACGGAGACATCGCGCCCCGTCATGACCGGTATCTACTGGGATATCCATGAGGCCGATGTAACTTTTGTCAGCTCCGATACCCACAAGCTGGTGAAATATGTCAACACAGAGAAGGCTCCCGGACTTACGGCCTCTTTCATTCTCCCCGGCAAGACATCAAACATTCTGAAAGGTCTTCTCTCGAAAGATGACGCTGACGTCCGCATCACGTTCGACGCCAAAGGAGGTCTCTTCGAATTTGGCGACTACTTCCTCTATTCCGTTTTTATCAACGGCAACTATCCCAGCTACAACCGTGTCATCCCCACCGACAACCCGTTCTCGCTCGTGGCTGACCGCGTGTCGCTCATCAATGCGCTCCGTCGTGTAAATCTTTTCGCTCCCAAGTCATCAAACCTCATAGTGCTCAACCTCCAGCCGGGCGAAGTTCACCTCTCGGCGCAGGATCTGGATTACGGCACTTCGGCCGAGGAGCGTCTCACCTGCGAGTATGAGGGCAACAGCATGGTTGTAGGTTTCAACGGAGTGTTTATGGTCGAGATCCTTTCGAACATGCAGGGTGAAACAGTCGTGCTGTCGCTTTCCGACCCGGCGCGTCCGGGCATATATTCGGCATTCGAGCCGACGGAAGGGGAGAGTCTTGTCACAATTCAGATGCCTATGCAGGTCATCTGACATAACGCATGATCATGAAACTTAATCTGACCCGACCGCTGGTGTTCTTCGATCTTGAGACCACCGGCACAAGCATAACCCGCGACCGCATCGTCGAGATAAGCTACATAAAGGTTTTTCCCGACGGTACAACCGAGGAGAAATGCCGTCGCATAAACCCCGAGATGCACATCCCGGAGGCGAGCACTGCAATCCATCACATCACCGACGACGATGTGAAGGACGCCCCTGCGTTCCGCCAGATCGCCGTGTCGCTCAACGAGCAGCTTGAAGACTGCGACATAGCCGGTTACAACAGCAACAAGTTCGACGTTCCGCTTCTTGTCGAGGAATTCGCCCGCGCCGGTGTGAATTTCCAGATAGCCGGCAGACGCTTTGTCGATGTGCAGAACATATTTCACAAGATGGAGCAGCGAACTCTTGTCGCGGCCTACCGTTTCTATTGCGGCAAGGAGCTGACCGACGCGCATTCGGCACTTGCTGACACTCGTGCCACCTACGAAGTGCTGCTCGGACAGCTCGACAGATATGCTGAACTCGGCAACGATGTCGAAAGGCTCGCCGACTTCTCGCGTGCCGGACGCGGCGTGGATCTTGCCTCAAGGGTGGTGCTCAACGACAAGGATGAACCTGTCTTCAATTTTGGAAAGCACAAGGGGCGTCCGGTCAAGGAGGTGTTCCGCACGGAACGCTCTTTCTACAGCTGGATCATGCAGGGCGATTTCCCCAAGAACACCAAGGATGTTCTGACGGTGCTTTATTATGAGGTATATCCTCCCAAGAAAAACGCAAACTGACAGAAAACGGATACTTGTCGCTACATGAGGCTCCGGAATACTCAGATATAAAAGTCTTTCAGGTGAAAGGAAAACACATAGTACTTGGAATCAGCGGCGGAATTGCCGCATATAAATCGGCTCACCTGCTCCGTCTTCTTGTGAAGCAGGGAGCGGAGGTGCAGGTGGTCATAACTCCCAACGGCAAGGAATTTATCACTCCGGTCACACTCTCGTCGCTGAGTGGCAAACCGGTGGTGAGCGAGTTCTTCACTGCCAATACGGGCGAGTGGCACAGTCATGTGGATCTCGGCCTGTGGGCCGACCTGATGGTCATCGCTCCTGCCACGGCGTCGACCATAGCCAAAATGGCCAACGGAGTGGCCGACAACATGCTTGTCACCACATATCTGTCGGCCAAAGAGCATGTCATGGTGGCTCCTGCCATGGATCTCGACATGTGGGCGCATCCCTCCACTCAGCGCAATGTTGCCACTCTCAGGGCTGATGGCGTTGAGATAATAGAACCGGCCGAGGGTGAGCTCGCCTCTCATCTTGTGGGTCGCGGACGAATGGAGGAGCCTGAAAACATCGTGAAGAGAATCCGGGAATATTTCAATCGGTCGGAATCCATGACTGGATTACGAGTCGCAATCACCGCCGGCCCGACTTACGAACGGATCGATCCTGTCAGATTCATCGGCAACTATTCAAGCGGGAAAATGGGGTTCGCGCTTGCCGAGGAGTGCTCGGCTCGCGGTGCCGAGGTCACGCTGATCGCAGGACCCGTGGCTATTGAGACCCGGTCTCCGCGTATCAGGCGCATAGATGTAGAGTCAGCGCAAGAGATGCACAATGTTGCCCTCGGCGAATTCGCCGCGTCCGATATCGGCATTTTTTCAGCCGCAGTTGCCGATTACAGACCTCTGAAAGCCGAAAGCAGCAAGATAAAACGTGAGCACAACGACGGAATGTCGATAGAGCTTGTCAGGAATCCAGACATCGCCTTCGACTGCACCCGCTCGCGTCGCCCCGGTCAGGTGTTTGTCGGATTCGCTCTTGAGACCGATGACGAAATGGCAAACGCCGCCTCAAAACTGGAGCGTAAAGGACTCGACATGATCGTGCTCAATTCGCTGCGCGACAAGGGCGCCGGTTTCCGTACGGACACCAACAAGGTCACGATAGTGACCGCGACAGGCGAGGCCGCATATCCGCTTAAGACAAAACGGGAGGTGGCCGCAGATATCGTCGATGCCATAGAAAATTTAATGGGCGCGCGTGGAGAATCGTGCGGCGACTGACCGATAACTGTGTATTAAAGGGAAGGATGACAAAGGAAAAAATATCAGCCATAATCGGCGTGTCTCTGATGATCTCGGCCGGCGCGGAAGTGGTGTGCGCGCAGGAGTTCAGGGCAACTGTAGAGGTCAACTCGCAGCAGGTGGAAGGCACTAACCGCAACGTGTTTGAGACACTCAAAGAGCAGATCTCGACCTACATGAACGAGACTAAATTCTCAGACGCTACTTTCTCTTCGATGGAGCGACTCGAATGCAATGTATACCTTACTGTGGGAGAGTATGCCGACGACCACATGAAGTGCGATCTGCAGTTGCAGCTCATCAGACCGGTCTACAACAGCACATACACCACGACGCTCTTCAATTTCAAGGATACCAGAGTCGAGTTCGACTACCGTGAGGGCGATCCTCTCAATTACAATGAAACACAGCCGGAGAACAACCTCACGGCGATACTCGACTTCTACGCCAATCTGTTTCTTGCAATAGATTTCGATTCTTTCTCTCCAAGAGGGGGGGAGCGTTTCTATGAGCGTGCTCAGAGCATTGTGCAGCAGCAGCAGTCGAGCGGCGAGATCGGGTGGCGCACATTCGAGGACACAAAGAACCGTGCTGCGGTCCTTTCAAGCTATACCGACGGCAACACTTCGGGCATACGCAACCTTCTCTACAACTACCACCGCAAGGGTCTCGACGAGATGGTGACCAGTCCCGACAAGGGACGCGGTGTCATCACCGAGTCGCTCAAGGAGATAAAGACTATCTATGACAACGCGCCTATGTCGGTGGCTCTCTCCATATTCCGTGACTCGAAACTCGACGAACTCGTCAATGTCTACTCCAAGGCTCCCGAGACAGAGCGCAAGGATGTGTATGATCTGCTGCAGCCGGTATATCCGACCGAGTCGCAGCGTCTTGACAAGATAAAAAATCCGGAGCAGAACTGACGGTCTGCATCAAGTCTGAAGACGTCATATCAATATTGCCATGCTTAAGAATCTGATCATAAGAAACTACGCTCTGATCGAGCACCTTGATCTTGAATTCGGCCCCGGCCTGACGATAATCACGGGCGAGACAGGAGCGGGAAAGTCCATCATGCTCGGCGCTCTGTCGCTGGTCATGGGCGGACGCGCCGACACGAAAGTAATCTCCGACGGTGGCTCGAAGTCGGTTGTGGAGGCTCTGTTCACCGATGTCGATCCCGAACTTCGCTCTCTCTTTATCGAAAAGGGAATTGACTGGATCGAGGATGCCGCAGGAGTTTCAGAACTTACTGTGCGCAGGGAGCTGACGGCTTCCGGACGATCCAAAGTGTTTGTCAATGACACATCGGTCACTCTCCAGACCCTCTCGGCTATAGTGCCCCGTCTGATCGACATACATTCACAGCATGCCAACGCAAAGATAAACGATCCTGCGGAACGCCTGCGTATCATAGACTCTATGGCCGGCAACGCCGAGATCAGACAGGAATATGAAAGTCTCTTCAACGATTATGTCGAACTGAGACGTCGCATAAACGCCCGTAAGGGGGAGATCGCAAAATCGGCCGAAAACATAGTATTTCTCAAGTTTCAGCTTGAGCAGCTTGACCGTCTCGATCCGAAGCCGGGAGAACTCAAGGAGATCGAACGCCGGTTCGAGATGCTCTCTGATGCCGATGAGATCAAGGAGCGACTCTATGCGCTCTCGTCGCTGCTTGGCGACAGCGACAGGGGAGCGCAGTCGCTGCTTGCCGAGTCTGTGTCGCTTGCAGACCGCATTGACTTCTCTCTACTTGGTGAGAGTCCGGAGAGTGCGGTCGAGAGTGTCAATCCTATTGTCGGCCGTCTGCGCCAGCTTCTCGTGGAGGTCAAAGACATTTATGAGACTGTCGACGATTATAACTCGGCGATCGACACCGATCCTGCAGCTCTCGCGAAACTCTCCGCACGGATGGATCTCTATTATGAGCTTGTCAAGCGGTTCAGGGTTCGCGAGGCCGACGAACTCGTTGCATTGCGCGATAATATAAGGTGTCAGGTGGCGGATGTGGCGGGTGATGACGGCGAACTTCCCGAAATGGAACGCGAGATGCGCCGAATCGGACATGAACTCAAGGTGAAAGCCGACCAGCTAACCCAGACGCGCGTCAGTTGTGCTGCCGAATTCTCACGGCGGCTCTGCGAGACGGCTCGTCCGCTCGGACTCACCAACATCAGTTTTCTCGCTGATGTGCGCGGGCGCAAGCTCTGTGTCACAGGGCAGGACGAAGTGGAGTTCCTATGTTCGTTCAACAAGAATGGCATTCCGCGTCCTATAGGCGACATCGCATCCGGCGGCGAGATAGCGCGGATGATGCTCAGCCTCAAGTCGATTCTTGCCGGACATATCAACCTGCCGACTATAATATTCGATGAAGTCGACACCGGAGTATCCGGAGAAATTGCCGACAAGATGGGCGAGATGATGCATGATGTGTCGGAAAACATGCAGGTGATTGTCATAACACACTTGCCGCAGGTAGCCGCCAAGGGCGACGCGCATTTCAAGGTTTACAAGACCGACGCCGACACTCGCACTGTTACGCATGTGCGGCCGCTTACGGTAGAAGACCGTATCCGTGAACTTGCCGCCATGATATCGGGCAGTGAAGTGTCGGAGGCCGCTCTTGAAGCGGCAAGAACCCTGCTTAAGAAATGAAGCCGGGCATAGGCCCCTGCATTAACTTTTTTTTGTGGGACGGGGGCTAAACTTCAGTAATCAAAGATAATGGAAAAATCAGATTATATTTTCGGCATAAGAGCCGTCATAGAGGCCATTGAGTCTGGCAAAAGCATCGACAAGGTGCTGATACGCAAGGATCTTGGCGGTGATCTTGCCCGCGAGCTGTTCGCGAAGATAAAGGAATATGGAGTGCTGACACAGCGTGTCCCGGCTGAGAGACTCAACCGCATCACGATGAAGAACCATCAGGGGGTGGTGGCCATAGTTTCGCCTGTCACATATCACAGACTCGAAAATCTTCTTCCTTCTCTTTATGAGGAGGGTGCCAACCC
The DNA here is from genome assembly GCA_009775355.1 of Muribaculaceae bacterium. Taxonomy (GTDB): domain Bacteria; phylum Bacteroidota; class Bacteroidia; order Bacteroidales; family Muribaculaceae; genus Lepagella. Next base: position 17,373 of record VSPN01000001.1, on the reverse strand, counting down.
TTTCATGATCGTACTCGACGGACTTACCGATACCCGCAACTTCGGAGCCATAGGCCGTACGGCAGACTGTTCCGGCGTAGACGGCATAGTGATACCGGAGCGCAACAGCGTCTCCGTGACCTCCGATGCTGTCAAGACTTCGGCCGGTGCTCTGTTTTATGTGCCGGTCTGCCGTGAGCGGGATCTCGTCTCTGCCGTCCGTATGCTCCGCGACAGCGGGGTGAAGGTGGTCGGAGCCACCGAGAAAGGAGCGCAAGATTACTCGGAGATAGACTATACAGTGCCTGTGGCGATAGTGATGGGAAGCGAGGACACTGGTATATCTGACGAGGTGCTCCGTCTCTGCGACGAACTCGCGGCAATACCTATGCTCGGAAACATAGGCTCGCTCAACGTCTCGGTGGCGGCTGGTGTAATGATGTATGAGGCAGTAAGGCAGCGCCGAAGACAATAATTTCGGAAGTTTCATCAGCTTCATTTGGTCATGTCGCGGGAATAGTGTAACTTTGCGTGATAAAACAGAGACAAAGATCATAAAGAGTTATGATAAACCGCATATTGATTCGCATGAAGGTTATACAGATCTTGTATTCCTTCTTACTTGTTGAAAAACAGTTCACACTCGAGAGCAATCCGACGGCACCGACCAAGGAGAAGCGTTTCGCATACTCGCTCTATCTTGACATGCTTGTGCTGCTGATAAGGCTGGCCAACACTGTCGAACGCCGCCCAGGCGACACCCCGCTCGCTACAACGCGGTTTATCTCACGTCTGATGATAGATGACACTGTAAAGTCTCTCATCTCGAAATACTCGCACGAACCGTTCCCTTACGCAGGGCTTGTTGCCCCTCTCGCCGACAAACTCCGCGAGTCGGCTATATTCAAGAAATATCTTAAGGATTCCGGCAACGACGTCGGATCGGGTGAAGAGCATCTGTGGCGCGACATATTCAACCTTGTCGTGATGACAGATCCCGATGTGGGAGCCGTGACTGCACGCCGTCAGAACTATACGCTTAAGGGCGTGGAGAGAATGCACGACATGATGAACCGCACTTTTGTCAACTTCCTCGCTTCGCAGGATAACGTTGCCGAAGTGGAACGTGCTCTGTCTTTGAGTCTCGACAAGGCTCGTGAGCTTTATTTCCGCCTTCTCTATCTGCCTGTGGAGATTACGGATCTGCAGGACCGAATCATTGACGAGAACCGTCACAAGTTTCTCAAGAGCGATGAAGACATTAATCCCAATCTGCGTTTTGTAGAAAACAAGGTTGTCGATGGTCTGCGTACCAATGAGACTATAGATGCATTTGTGGCCAAGAACAAGATTGCCTGGAGTGCCGACGAGCCTGTCATGCTCAGGAATCTGCTGAAGGCTGTGACCGATTCTGAGATATACGCGGATTATATGGAATTGCCCGAGGCATCGGTTCATGATGACTGCGAACTGTGGCGCAACCTCTTCAAACGCGTCATACTCGACAATACAGATTTCCTTGAGACTCTTGAGGAGAAATCTGTGTTCTGGAACGATGACCTTGAGACGATCTCCACGTTTGTGCTCAAAAGTCTCAGACGTATCGAGGAGGGAGACGCTGCAGGCGCGGTTCTTGAGAAATTCAAGGATGATGAGGATGCCCGATTCGGATTTGAACTTTTGCGCTATCTCTACAAAAACAAAGAGACTTACCGCCGTTATATTGACGATGCGGTTACCGGAAGCAACTGGGACAGCGACCGACTCGCGTTCATGGATATCGTGATACTGGAGGCTGCTCTTGCCGAGATACTGAACTTCCCGAAGATTCCGCTTTCTGTGACAGTCAACGAGTATATCGAGCTTGCCAAGTCATACTCCTCTTCCCGCAGCGGTTCATTCGTGCATGCCATACTTGGGTGCATCGTGTCGCGGCTGCAGAAAGAGGGACGTCTCCTCAAAAAATAACTAAATCAATAATTCAAGACAATGAATACACTCAACGCTATTCTGCTGCAGACCGGCCAAGGCGGTCTGTCGAGCATGCTGATGATCGTGGCGATGATCGCGATTTTCTACTTCGTGATGATACGCCCCCAGTCAAAGAAACAGAAGGAACTCAAGCGTCAGCGCGAGGCCATGCAGAAAGGTGACCGCGTGGTGACCGCAGGCGGTATCCACGGCAAGATCCGAGACATACGCGACACCACAATCATGGTGGAGGTCGCTCCCGGTGTCGAGCTGAAACTTGACAAGGCATCCGTCTATCCCGTAGTCGAGGATACCCCCAAGGAGAAGAAATAAATTTTGATCAAGCCGAAGCGCCGTGGAGGACGTCGGGAAAAAAATTGATAACATCAGGAGTGACTGGCGGAGGTTCAAGACTTCGTCGCAGTTTCACAATGCACTGATGTTTCTTGTCTTTGTCGCAATCGCCACGGTGTTCTGGTTCATAATAGCACTCAACGATAACATAACCGAGACATTCAGGGTTCGCTTCAACATACAGGGAGTCCCCGACTCGGTTACGTTCATCACCGATCCGCCGGCCGATCTCCATGTCACTGTACGCGACAAGGGTACCAACATCCTCCGCAGCGGTGTCATAAAGAACCCTACTGTCGATGTCAGTTTCCGCGACTATGCCCGCGACGGAGTGTTCCGGCTTTCAGCCGCCGACCTTGCGGCTGAACTCAAGTCGGATCTCGGTGGAGCCGCCACTATGACTTCCGCTTCGATCGACTCGATAAGGCTCTATTACACCCTCTCGCCCGGAAAACGCGTTCCGGTCATCGTTCAGGCTGATGTGTCGGCCGCATCTGGTTATATTATTCCCGGTGCTCCGGCTCCCATGACGCGTCAGGTCCGCGTTTATTCATATAAGGACGAGATCGATACTGTGCATTCGGTGAGGACACAGCGTCTTGTGCGTAACGGCCTCTCGCAGACTTCGGTTTTCGATGTCAAGCTTGTTCCCGTGCCGCATGTCAAGATCGTGCCCTCGCAGGTGCAGGTCAAAGTGCCCGTGGAGCCTCTTGTTCATAAGGAGACTTATGTCAATGTTGAGGTCGAGAATCTTCCTCAGGGTGAAAGCCTGTTGCTTTTCCCAAATAAGGTACCGGTGTCGTTCTATGTTCCAATGAGCCATTTCAACGACGAGTATTTCCCCATGCGTGTGGTGGCTGACTACAACGAGACGCGTGTCACGTCAGGATCAAGAATTTCAGTTCATGTCAGTGACCATGCCGGAAATCTTGTGAATGTCGAACTGAAGGCGGACTCCGTGGAGTATACACTTGTAAAGCATTGACAGTTGCATATGTACGTGATCGGAATTGCGGGCGGAATCGGTGCGGGCAAAAGCGTGGTGTCGCGGGTTTTGCGGTCAAAAGGTCATGAGGTCTACGATTGCGACTCGGAGGCCCGCCGGATGATGGAGGCATCTGATCTCCTCAAGGACGACATTGCCGCAAGACTGGGAGACTCCTGCATATCGGCAGACGGTTCGCTCGACCGCAGGGAGATCGCGAGGTGCATATTCGGTGACGATTCGTGCCGCGAATGGCTCAACTCGCGTGTGCACCGTATGGTGCGTGAGGATGTGGCCCGCAAGGCGGCTTCGAAGTCTTGCGGAATCCTCTTTGTCGAGTCTGCCATTCTGAAAAGCAGCGGACTTTGTTATCTCTGCGACCGCATATGGGTTGTCGATGCTTCGGAGGAGGTGAGAATCGCGCGGGCATGCGCACGCGACGGTTCGGACCGGGATTCTGTCATAGCGCGCATCGAGGCACAGAGAGATGAAGAGAGCGGTTTCGATGACACTCCGGTTGACATTATCCGGAATGACGGACACTGCCCGGTTCTGCCAGAGATAGAAAAATTGTTGACTTCTTTGAAGCAGTGACAAGAGAGCATGGCTTCGAAGTCAAAATAAGGATTGTTAATCACACATACTCAAAATAAAGATGTTAAGAGAAATAATATCAATTACCGGCAAGCCCGGACTTTTCCGTCTCCTCTCTCAGTCGAGGGGCGCTATAATCGTTGAGGAACTTGGCTCAGGCCGCCGTTTCCCCGTGCATGCACGTGAGAAAGTCGTGTCGCTTGGCGACATAGCCATGTACACTGAGTCGGGCGACACTCCGCTCGGAGAGATTCTCGACAAAGTTTACGCTCACAAGGCCGGACAGCCGATCGATGTCAAGGATCTCGCTTCGAAGTCTGGTGCGCTCAAGGAGGAATTTGCCGTCATTGTCGAGGATTTCGACCGCGACCGTGTTCACGACGGCGATGTCAAGAAACTCTTCACATGGTATAATATTCTTATCCAGAACGGCTTCGATAAATTCGCCGAAGAACAGGCTGCAGAAGAGGAGAATAAAACTGAAGAATGATCCGCTTGCTGCTGAGGATAATATGAAGTTCAGGCAACTTCTAATGCTAAAGATGAGACCCTGTTTCACACAGAGGTCTCATTTTTTGCTCTTTGCTCTTTCCGCCATTCGTGCTATGGCGAAATCAAGTATCGCATCGTGACCCTCGGCAAGATCGACAGGATCGCAGTGTATCTCGCAGCCCGGCGAAGGGTCGATTCCCTCTTCTGTCGGACAGTCATTAGGGTCATTGATAGGAGAGGCAGAGAAGCGGATCGCCCATCCGTTGGGAAGTTCCGAACTGAAAGGCAGACCCCCGCCGCCGCCGGTGCGTGCGCCGATGATCTCCACCTGCGGCAGAGTCTTCATCACAGCCACAAAATCGTTGGCAGCCGAGAAGCAGCTCCGGTTGGTCAGAACTGATACCGGTCCTGAATAGCTGACGCGCTTGTCGCCGCAAGGTTGGTAGGTGAATTCAAAAGGCCCGGAGAAATCATTGTGTCCCGGTCCGGTCTTGTGTCGGATATAGCCTCCGGTGACCGGACGGTCGATAAACCGTGATACCAGAGTCGGGACATTGGTGAGCAGTCCGCCCCCGTTGTCGCGTATGTCTATGATCAGCCCCCGGGTCTTGTGCAGAATTGCGAGCACGTAGTCCAGATTAAGTTCGCCGACAGGAGTAGAGAACGAAGGATAATAGATATACCCAATCGAATCGGGCATCATTATGGCGTAGCGCATTCCAGATGTCTGAAGACCGCCGAAATTCAGATAATATTCTTCAAGCGTCCGTAGGTTGAAATCCTGCGGATAGTCGGTCCACCATTTTTTGTAGTAACTTGTGCTGAACTCCGACACAAGGTTGACGTGGCCGTCCTTGAGGTTGTCAAGCAGATCCGACATTATGAAGAAAAGTTCGGTCTGTGCCGTCTCCGGTGTGATGCGGGTTCTGTATTCGGCGCATAGAGCGTCCCAGTCAAGATCCTTCTCAGCAAAAAAACAGTAGCGCGAGCCGACGATATCGGCCAAAGCGTTGAAATTGGCCATGCAGTCATACGGATCGCGTCCGTAATTCGGCTGATCCGCGCAGCCTGCCGTCAGCAACGCCGACAGCGAAGTCAGAAGCAACGCCGCAGCAGGGTTCCGCCATATCTTTTTAATTCTCCTTTCCATCATTCAATACGTCTGTCTTGTTGTGTCAGATTTCATCTCACAATCATGCTAAATTAGCTATTATTTCATAAACGGCCAAATTTGAGGCAAACCGACTGAAGTTTTAATATCTGGCTCACCCGACGGTACGGACGCGATTAATCGCGTCCCCCACGACAATCCGCCTGAAGAGTAAATTATCAATGACCGGCAAGGAACAAAACCGCATATTCAGACCTTATTACTATACAACCCGAGTGTCGTCCATACTTCCTTTCCCCATGCGGCATGTCGGTTGCCAACCGGATTTTTCAACCAAATGACGAAACTATAGACTATGCGAATTGACGGACGCCGCAGGAGCGGTAATATTGTAGACAGAAGAGGAGTGTCGGGTAAAGCTGTCGGAATTGGCGGCGGTGTGCTCGGCGCAATAGTTATCGGTATCATAACCCTGCTTTCTGGCGGAAATATAGGCGATGTGGCCCGCAATGTCATGGGAAGCCAGACCGGTCAGCCAGCCGCCACTGCCTATCAGGAGACTGCTGAAGACAGGCAACTCGCCGATTTTGTGTCGGTGGTTCTTGCCGGTACGGAAGACGTATGGACAAAAGTTTTCCGAGAGCAGGGATGGGGAGAATATGAGCCGCCCAAGATGGTGCTTTTCCACGGATCGGTGAGTTCGGGGTGCGGCAACGCGACGTCGCAGGTCGGTCCGTTCTACTGTTCCGCCGACAAGACAGTGTATATCGATCTTGATTTTCTCAAGGACATGGAGACCGACATAGGGGGAGGGGGAGATTTCGCATACGCTTATGTGATAGCCCACGAAGTCGGTCATCACGTGCAGAATCTGCTCGGAATACTTCCAGAAGCGCATAGCCGCATGTCTTCGCTCTCAGAGACAGAAGCCAACCGGGTCAGCGTGCGTCTCGAACTGCAGGCCGACTATCTGGCCGGTGTCTGGGGGCATGAAGACAACGCCATGTTCAACTCGATTGAACCCGGAGATGTGGAGGAGGCTCTCGATGTGGCTTCAAAGATAGGAGACGATTATCTGCAGAAGAAGGCCTACGGGCAGGAAATGCCCGAATCGTTCAATCACGGGCGGTCTGAATGGCGCGTCCGATGGCTCGAAAAGGGACTGCGCTCCGGCGACCCGAAAGGTGGCGACACATTTTCGGTAGCTTATCCCGAATTATGACATAAAAGAGGAGGCATTACGGCAATGATTGCAGCCTTGTCGCGACGTAGAAATGCGTCGTGACAAGGCTGTAATAATTTTTTTGCCTCAAAAATTTGGATTGGATTCAACCAAATGTTAATTTTGGGAAAAGTTTCGGAGTGGTTCTCCGCTCCGGATGCAAAGCAGTATAAACCCTTTATCTAATATATTGAGAACATGGAAGAAGAGATAAAGATCACGTGTCTTCATGACCGGCATGTGGATCTGGGCGCACTAATGTCGCCCTTCGCGGGCTATGACATGCCCATACAGTACAAAGGCATTACGGAAGAACACAATGCTGTGCGCAACGAAGTCGGCGTGTTCGATGTCAGTCACATGGGCGAAGTCCGTGTAAAGGGACCCGAGGCCGAGAAATTCGTCAACCATATTTTCGTCAACGACGTTACGGGGGCTCCCGACGGCCAGATCTTCTACGGCATGATGTGCTATGAGAACGGCGGAACTGTAGACGATCTTCTTGTCTACAAAGTGAACGACAATGAGTTTTTCCTCGTCATCAACGCATCTAACATCGACAAGGATGTGGCCTGGATCATGGGCAATGCAGAAGGTTTCGATGTCGAGATCGCCGACGAGAGCCTCTATTACGGCGAAGTGGCCGTGCAGGGGCCCAAGGCAGAGGAGACAATGGTCAAGGTGCTCGGAATTCCGGTGGAAGATATCAAATTCTACAATTTCAAGACATTCAGCATCGACGGAGAGGATGTGATTGTGAGCCGCACCGGCTACACAGGCGAAGATGGCTTTGAGGTGTACGGAAGTCACGATTTCACCCGTCGCGTGTGGGACAAACTGATGGAGGCGGGTGTGGAGCCCTGCGGACTCGGATGCCGCGACACACTCCGCTTCGAGGTCGGCCTTCCTCTTTATGGCGATGAACTCACGGAGACAATCTCTCCGATCGAAGCGAGTCTCAGCATGTTTGTCAAGCTTGACAAACCGGAGTTTATCGGCAAGGAGGCTCTTGCCGCGCAGAAAGCCGAGGGCGTGAAGCGCCGCATAGTGGGCCTTGAGCTGGAGGGTAATGCTATCCCGCGTCACGGCTATCCTGTAGAGGTCAACGGCGAGCAGGTGGGTGAGATCACTACCGGTTATCGCTCCATATCGACCGGACGCAGCGTTGCAATGGCGATGATCAACAAGCCATATGACAAACTGGGCACGGAGGTCGAGGTGCGCATCCGCAAGAAGACTTTCCCCGCCAAGGTGGTTAAGAAACGCTTCTACGACAAGAGCTACAAGAAATAATCGTAAATCAATCAACAGAACAAACAAACAACGACATACAACTATGGCAAAAGTAATGGACGACCGCCGTTATGCGGAATCACACGAGTGGGTAAAAATTGAAGGCGACATCGCCACAATCGGCATCTCTGACTATGCTCAGCACGCTCTGGGCGATATCGTATACGTAGACATGCCTGAAGTAGGTGACGAGATGGCTGCAGGCGATGTGTTCGGCGCTGTAGAGTCTGTAAAGGCCGCTTCTGACCTAATCTGCCCCGTGTCGGGAGAGGTTGTGGAGATCAACGAGGAACTCGAGGACGCACCCGAGAAAGTAAACGCTGATGCTTTCGAGACATGGATCATCAAGGTTAAAATTACTGATGCTGCAGAGGCGGATGCGCTTCTCGATGCGGCAGCTTATACAGAACTCTGCGAAAATGAGTAACCGTTATATCCCGCATACTCCTGAGGATATAGCCCTCATGCTGGAGCGTATCGGCGTCAAGAGTGTCGATGACCTCTACGCCGATGTTCCCGCAGAGGTGATATTCAAGGAGGACTATGCCCTCCCCGAGGGCATGTCGGAGCTTGAACTGCGCGAGTGGTTCAAGGCTCTCGGTGCCAGAAACCGCCAGATGACAGTGTTCGGAGGACAGGGTGCTTACGACCATTACGCGCCGTCGGTGATTCCTCATCTTCTTGAACGGTCGGAATTCTATACTGCCTATACCCCCTATCAGCCTGAGATCTCGCAGGGCACGCTGCAGTATATCTTCGAATATCAGTCGATGATCAGCGAGTTGACCGGTCTTGAGGCCACAAACGCCTCGATGTATGACGGTGCCACTGCTACGGCAGAGGCTGCTTTCATGATGGTGGCGTCGGCCCGCAAACGCAATTGCGTTCTCGTGTCGGAGACTCTCGCTCCGCGTGTGACCGAAGTGGTGCGCACATACATGAAATTCCATGGTGTGGAGCTTCGCATGGTCCCCGAACGCGACGGTGTGACCGATCTTGAGGCGTTTGCCGAAATGGTCAAGGCCGGTGATGTGGCGGGTGTGATTCTTCCGCAGCCCAACCGATATGGTATCGTCGAGGACTTCACCGGTGTCGCCGACATGGTGCACGCCGAGAAGGCTCTTTTTGCTCTCAATGCGGATCCGTCGGCACTCGCGGTGCTCCGTTCTCCCGCCGAATGGGGTGCGGACATAGCTTGCGGTGACGGACAGACTCTTGGCATGCCCCTGCAGTTCGGCGGCCCCTATCTCGGCTACATGTCTTGTTCGAAGGCTCAGCTCCGGAAGATGCCCGGACGAGTTGTCGGTGCTACCACAGACCGCAACGGCAATCGCTGTTTCGTGCTTACGCTTCAGGCCCGCGAGCAGCATATCCGCCGTGAGAAGGCCACGAGCAACATCTGCTCGAACCAGAGTCTTATGGCGCTTTATGCCACAATCTATATCGCCCTGATGGGCGAGAAGGGTCTCCGTGAAGTCAACAGAATGTCGGCCGACGGTGCGCATTACCTTTATTCTCGCATGATCGGATCGGGCAAATTCGAGCCTGCGTTCGACAAGCCGTTCCTCAAGGAATTCACCGTCCGCACATCGCTCGATATCAATAAGATCAACCGTCGTCTTGCCGACAACGGCATAATGGGCGGTGTGGATCTCGGCAACGGACTCGTGTCGTTTGCCGTTACAGAAAAGAGAACCAAAGAGGAGATCGACCGCCTCGTAACCTTAATGCTGGAGGACTGAGAAATGAAAAAATACGATAAACTGATATTTGAACTTTCGCGTCCCGGCAGAAAGGGATACCAGCTCCCCGCCGACAATTTCGGCACCGACGGTCTCGCCGCCATGCCGGCCGGTCTTCTCCGTCAGAACGCTCCGGAGCTCCCCGAGGTCAGTGAACTCGATGTGGTAAGACACTACACCAACCTCTCTAACAAGAATTTCGGCGTCGATACAGGTTTCTATCCTCTCGGAAGCTGCACGATGAAGTACAATCCGAAGATCAACGAGGAGATAGCCGCGATGCCCGAATTCGCAGCTCTTCACCCGCTCCAGGATCCCGACACGGCCCAGGGTGCTCTCGAACTGTACTACAATCTCCAGCAGGCCCTCTCGAACATATCCGGTCTCGCCGAGTTCACCCTCAACCCCTATGCGGGAGCGCACGGCGAGCTGACGGGTCTCATGGTGATGCGCCAGTATCACATCTCTCGCGGTGACACCCGCCGCACCAAAGTGATCGTGCCCGACACGGCGCACGGCACAAACCCTGCTTCTGCAATGGTGGCCGGCCTTGAGGTGGTGGAGGTGAAGTCGAAACCCAACGGCTCGATCGATGTCGAGGATCTCAAACCGCTTCTCGACGACACAATCGCCGGTATCATGATGACCAATCCCAACACGGTCGGCATGTTCGAGACCGAAATTCTTGAGATCGCCGATCTCGTGCACAAGGCAGGTGGTCTTCTATACTATGACGGCGCGAACCTCAATCCGCTTCTCGGCAAGGTGCGCCCCGGCGACATGGGCTTCGATATCATGCATATCAACCTCCACAAGACATTCTCGACACCTCACGGCGGCGGCGGTCCCGGTTCGGGACCCGTCGGTGTGGCCGCGCATCTGGTTGAATTTCTTCCCAATCCCCGCGTGCGCAAGGATGAGAACGGCCGTTTCCACGTGGGTGGCAGCGATAAGAGTCTCGGAAACGTATCGACATTCTTCGGCAATTTCGGCGTGATGATGAAGGCCTACGCCTACATCCTTTCGCTCGGTCGCGACAATATCCGCAACGTCGGCCCGATGGCGACTCTCAATGCCAACTACATCAAGGAGTCGCTCAAGGATCTTTATAAGCTCCCGATCGACGGCGTGTGCAAGCATGAGTTCGTGTTTGACGGTCTGGCCGACAAGTCGACCGGAGTCACGACGCTTCATGTGGCTAAGAGGCTTCTTGACTACGGATTCCACGCTCCAACCATCTACTTCCCGCTCCTTTTCCACGAATCGATGATGATCGAGCCGACCGAGACAGAGAGCCTTGAGACACTCGACGAGTTCATCGACGCCATGCGCAAGGTGGCCAATGAGGCGGCAGTGTCGCCCGAGATAGTGAAGGATGCGCCCAATACGACCCCGATGTCGCATCCCGATGAGACTGGAGCCGCCAAGGATCCTGTGCTCAGCTACCGCGCACTTAAAAACTCAGCGAAATGGACGCAGATCTCCTGATCATCGGCGCCGGCCCCGGCGGTTATGAGACAGCACTTCTTGCCGCGGAACGCGGCAAGAAGGTTATTCTTGTCAATGGCGGACAGCTTGGCGGCACATGTCTGAATGCCGGATGCATTCCCACCAAGTGTATGGTGAAGGATGCGGCTGTGGTCTCGATGTGCCGCGAACATGGTGAGTTTGGAGTCTCGGATGTCAGATTCGAGGTTGATTTCAACCGTGTCATCGCACGTCGTGCGGCTGTTGTCGGCCAGCTCCGTGAGGGAATCGCCGGACTTCTCAAGAAGGCCGGTGTGACCGTGGTGGAGGGAAAGGCTGTCTTCCGCAATGCCAATACCGTGGCCGTCGGTGAGGAGGAATTCTCCGCGCGCGACATAATCATAGCAACCGGTTCGGAGTCAAAGTCTCTGCCGGTGCCCGGCGCGGATGCCGAATGGGTGCTTGATTCGACCGGTATCCTCAATCTCGAATACATACCCGCGCATCTCGTCATTGTAGGTGGCGGTGTGATCGGACTCGAGTTCGCTTCGGTTTTCCGGGCTTTCGGCTCGGAGGTGACTGTCATCGAGTTTATGAAAAATATCGCCCCGACGTTCGATTCAGACATTTCGAAGCGCCTTAAGCAGGCTCTCTCGAAAAGGGGTGTGAAAATCATAACCGGTGCGGCTGTAAAGAGACTCGAACAGAACGACGAGTATCAGCTCGTCACGACCTATGAGCTTAAAGGGAAAGAGGAGAGCGTTGTCTCGACTGATGTCATGATGGCTGTGGGTCGCCGCCCGAATGTGGATGGACTCGGTCTTGAGGCCGCAGGCGTGGACTATTCGTCGCGCGGAATTCCCATTGACGATAACATGCGCACGAACGTGGAGCATATATATGCGATCGGTGACGTCAACGCGCGCCTGATGCTCGCTCACGTGGCGTCGTTTCAGGGGCAGCGTGCTCTCAATGTGATCGACGGAAAGAGCGACAGCATCCGGTTCGACGTCGTGCCTGCGGCTCTGTTCACAGATCCCGAGTGTGCCATGGTCGGCCTTACCGATGAGCAATGCAAGGAGAAAGGCATTCCTGTCAAGACAGGCAAAAGCTTCTTCCGTGCAAACGGAAAGGCACTTGCCGGAGGAGAGTCTGATGGTCTTTGCAAACTTCTGTTTGATGCGGAGACCGAAGAACTGCTTGGAGCGCATATAATGGGTGCTGAGGCTGCTTTGCTCGCCCAGCAGTGCTGTGACTTCATCACTGCGCGCCGGACGCTCACCGACATAAAGGAGACGATATTCGGTCACCCCACGCTGTCTGAAGTAATTCTTGCGGCAGCTCATTCCGTGGGCTGAGCCGCAGAATCCTGATAATAATATCCAGACAATAATAATTTGAGTGCCGCAGACACTGTCTGCGGCACTCAAATTATTATCTTCCTGATGTGTGTCTGGATTATCGTCAGATCAGAAATGGATTTGACGCGCGTTCACGGGCTATGGTAGTTGCCGGACCGTGACCGGGATAGACAACCGTGTCGGGAGGAAGAGTAAGCAGCCGCGACCTGACCGCACCGATCAACTGCCGCATGTCTCCGCCCGGCAGATCAGTGCGTCCTATGGAGCCTGAAAACAGGGAGTCTCCCGATATGACATATCCTCCTTCTTTATCATACAGTGCAACGCCGCCCGGCGAATGTCCGGGCACATGGATCACGGTCAGTTCTCCGTTTCCGATCTCGATCTTTTCCCCATCCCTGAGGGGACGGATTTCCGACATGTTGTCGATGCGCCCCGCAATGCCGAACTGGCGCGCCTGTTCCTGAAGCCGCTCTCCCAGAAAGCTGTCGTCGGGGTGGGCGAGAACCGGAGCACCGAATGTCTCGGAAGCGAACCTGTCGCCGATGGCGTGGTCTATATGCAGGTGAGTGTTGATGATGTGTGTCACGGTGAGACCGTTGCGTGTGATAAAACCGGTGAGAGCCTCCTCCTCTTCCTGATCCGACATGCCCGGATCGATCACCGCGCATTTCTTTGTCGCCGGGTCATAGACCACATATGTATTGATGCCGAACAGGCTGAATTCGAATTTTGCTACTTTCATCTTGCCATGGTGTAAACGATCTTCTTTCCCTTGAAAAATTCTTCGTCGAAATAGTTGTCTACCCCGACAATCTCAGAACAATTGCGGAGCGGTCTGAGTTCGTCGCCGAGCTCGCCCCCCTTTAGGGTTATAAGACCGTTTGGAAGGGCGTTTCTCTGCTCTTCGGCCATGTTGCGGCGGCAGATCTTAAGAAGATCCGGCTGCGGCATGACCGCCCGGCTCACCACAAAGTCGAATTTCTCCTTGCATTCGGCCACGTCGCCGTGCATGAACGTCACGTTGTCAAGTCCGCAGGCCGAAGCCACTTCTCTTGCCACAAGTATCTTTTTGCCGGTGCGGTCTACAAGGTGAAAGCTCACGTCGGGAAACATTGCGGCCAGAGGTATGCCCGGGAAACCGCCCCCGGTGCCGAAGTCAAGTATTCTCGAATCTGGTGTGAAACGTATGAAACGCGCTATTGCGAGCGAGTGCAGAATGTGGTTGATCTCCAGATTGTCGATATCCTTGCGTGAGATCACGTTGATCTTCGCGTTCCAGACGGGATATTCCCGAAGCATCGTAATGAATTGTTCCCTCTGGCGGTCGGTCAGATCGGGAAAATGTTTTTTAATATGTTCCATATAAATGTGTCAGTCGATAACATTTTTGTGGCATGGGGTCTTACATGCAAAAATAGCAAATCCGGTTTATATACGCAACCTCGCTGCATTTGTTTTGTGCATTTGTTTTGCCGTCTGACCTGGGATATTCAATTGCAAGTTATGTTTTCTCATAGGTAAAACGAATATAATTCAATACAATAACCTTCGCAGAATATCAGTTACTTGTGCAATTTGGAAATTCTATTGAGTTTTTTTATTTTGTATTTGCACGTCATTGACCAGCGCAAACAGAAAGCCATCAAGCTCGGCAAAGTCGCCTTTGATGTTGATTGAAGCTGATATTCACCCGTGGCATTTCCGACACCCTGGCACTTTCGATTGTTATATAGTTGTATAGGCGGTCAGAAATGACAGCCTTTGCGATAAGATTCAACGTCAGAACTTCTCGTGCAAGTGAGCGCAGAGCGGAGCTTGCTCCAGCTATGCCGAACGCAGCCGAGAATGGGCAAAGCCAATGTTTTTGTTTCATTTTTGACGAGGAAAGTGGTTGGACATCGGGAGGGAAACCCGGTGTCCTTTTTCTCGCTGTTGCCCAATCTGATGAAAATGATTACCTTTGCGTATAAAAAACTAAACCCGATAGCTTGACGAGTCAGGGGCTACCGGGAATCAACACTGCAAAAGTAGTGCTTTCTTTTGATTAAAACAAATTTTGGCTCATAAAAGATTGTAAAACAAATGAAATTCGCCGATTTCCAACATATACTTTCTCCTGAAAGGCTCAACAGATACGTTGTAGCCTGTGGCAATGATACCAGAAACGCCATGTCGCTGTATCGGTTGAATCTCAATCTGTCACAAGAGGTATTCACATTGCTCAGTTGTTTCGAGGTATCTTTGAGAAATGCCATTGACCGAGAATTAACTGCACGGTATGGGGTGGATTGGCTTCGTGATTCGGTTGCCAATGGTGGCATTTTCGATATTGCCGGCTGTCGTGACAGCGCACGGATTATTAGTAAGACATACAACAGACTAAATCACAACGGCGAATACACCCATTATAAACTTCTCGCTGAAATGGAGTTTGGCGTTTGGAAGTATATGTTTGCCAACCCACAGTACAGAGCCACCGGACAAATCCTTCTACGGATATTTCCGAACAAGCCTCGTTCATCAGCCGAGATACAATATAACAATACCTATATGTTCAATGAGCTTGACGGCATCAATATCCTTCGCAACCGTATAGCCCACCACGAGCCTATATGCTTTGCTCGCCGTCAGCCTCAAATCGGTACTGTATATATTCTCAATGCCTATCAAAATTTACACAAACTATTTATGTGGATGGGTATCGACAGCCATTCTCTGTTATATGGACTTGATCACGTTCAGCAAGTGTGCAACCGCATTAACGCTATATAATTCGCGGATTTGACTATATTTTGACCCATCAAAATCAGCTTCATAACGCAGCTTCGCCCTCGGAGGCTCCCAAAAATTGTATATTTCGTAACTGTTTTGTAACTCAGCCGCCGAAATATGAATCAAACAGGAATTATGAAAGACACATCGGCCAATGTCAGACCAATGTCGGACATGGCTGAGCAATTTCATTTTTTTCTTTTGTTAGGAAGTTATCAAAGGTTAGGTGGCAGTAGCCCTAACCCCTCGCGACATTGCGAAGCACTGACCATGACGGGGCGGTGACGATTGTCGTACACCTGCCACACCCCCTTGCGAAAGGGTGACATTGATGGATTAAAACTTTTTACGAGACCTCGCCAAAGGCACGTCAGCACAGACGTATCGGCAAGGCTCCGCTTTTTATTGTCCGTCCGGAAGGGCAATAAAGGTAAACAATTCAGCGATGTTCACTTTCTCGCATATCTCATGGACGCAAGTCCGATATTTTGCAGTGTTTGCCGGCCTTTTAATCCTCCGGGTGTAGTCATCGGGATGGTGTGATGCAATAACTATGACCTGACGACATCCACCTACCCGTATGTTGAGCATACAGCATATCACTTATCATCTGAAAACAGATGCGTGAGAATAAACAAAACAATCCACAACCCACTAATCCACTTTTCCTAAAAATGCAAAACATTACTGATTTCCTGAATCTTCCTTTCATCGAGGTTCTGAAACTCGTCATGAAAGGAGCGGTCGAGGATTACCTCACCGAATCGGGAGTGCTGGCAGCACTTGCCACCATTCCCGCAAAAGCGACGAAAAAAGACAATGAAGGCCTTAATGCCGAAGAAGCCCTTGACTTTCTCAACGCCAACGGCTATCCCATCAAGAAAGGACAGCTCTACAAGGAGACGAGTGCAAACACCATCCCACACAAGAAGTTCGGAAACAAACTTCATTTCAAGGCACAGGAACTGCTTGCATGGGCTGAGAGCAAACTCATTGACGGCAACGCCGTAGGCGTACTTAGCTCCAATGACAAGCCGAAGAAGAAAGGAGGCAGCCGATGAAAAAGGAAACGACATCATCAGCAAAGGCTACCCCCAAGCCTAAGGTCAGCGAGAAAAAAGCGACAGCAAAGAAGAAAGCCGGCAGCAATCCTGATGCATCTGCAATCAAATGTACGGAAGTGACTTGTCAGTCAAGTGAACAGGTTACAAATCACATACCTAACCAACTGACCAATCAGTCTGCGATATCTGACCGCCTGATTGCAACACAACCGACATCGCAGAGTATCAGTGATTTCCCCATTGACGTCCTGCCTGCAAAGTTGCAGGAGATTGTCAACGAGGCGAACGCCACTCTCGGTTTCCCGAAAGACTACATTGCAGGTTCGATGCTGACTGCGATGGCTGCTGTAATTGGGAACACCCATTCAGCGGAAGCTATGGAGGGTGGAAAGAATATGCCATTCTTTTCTTTGCCCTTGTCGGATGCCCCGGTGTATGCAAGAGCCATCCGCTCAGTTACCTGATGCAGCCACTTATCGACCACGATGCCGAGAAAGCGGCTCAGTTTGCCGAGGCGTTGAAACGCTACAATGCGGCTATGGAGCTGCCACCGAAAGAAAGTATCCGTCCGAAAAAAGCCGACTTGAAAATCTAAAATCAAGTCGGCTTTTTTCGGACGGATACCCAGCTCCTTCAATGGCAGTTGCGCATGGATGCGCCCGAGCTCGCTTACGGCAAAACTCTCGCGATATTTTTGCATAAAATCGAACTCGGAAAACGGCAACGTGGCCGTAATCTCAGATATTTTTCGTAACTTCACGAACATTTATTTTTAAGAATTACCCCCGAATAAGCCCGTGATGGGTTCATCGGGGGTTCTTTGTAAAGTTACAAAATATCTATAACTCTGCCAAATAATCAGTTAGCCATTAACTGATTATCCCTGATTTAGGACCTTTTTACATACGGCTCTTTTCATTTTCTCCGGCTCCCGTACCACGATATTTAGAACGGGTGGTATTG